>NZ_RZPB01000616.1:0-3581 GCF_003998535.1 Mesorhizobium sp. M7A.F.Ca.AU.002.02.1.1
GCGCGTAGTTCTGGAAGACGATGCCGACGCGCCGCTTTTCCGGCGCGACGCTGCCGCCCTTGCCCGACACGACCTCGCTGCCGATACGGATCTCGCCTGACGTCACCTTCTCGAATCCGGCAACGAGCCGCAGCAGCGTGGTCTTGCCGCAGCCGGACGGCCCGAGCACTGCCAGGAACTCGCCGTCGCCGACATCGATCGATACGTCCTTGACGGCATCGAAATTGGCGAAGCTCTTGGTCACATTGTCCAGGCTCAATCGCGCCATGGCAGCACTCCGGTCGGAAGGTAGGGGGCAAGCAGATTGGTCACCAGCATCAACAGGAAAGTGACCGCCACAGTGATGACGGACATCGCCGCCGCATAGTTGGAATCGCCGCCCTGCTCGAAGGAAAACATCACGACACCGATCGTCTCCGACCCGGACGACCACAGCAGCGCCGAGACGGTAAGTTCGCTGAGCGCCGTCATGAAGATCAGTAGTCCGCCGGCGATCGCCGCCGGTGCCACCAGGGGAAAGATGATCGTGCGCATGCGCGTGAACAGCCCGGCGCCCGCTACTTGCGCCGCCTCCTCCAGCGCCCGGTCGATCTGGTGATAGCCGCTGATGGTCGGCCGCAGCGCCAGCACCAGGAAACGGGCGAGATAGGCGTAGAGGATGATCCAGACGGTGTTGTAGAGCTGGATGCCGGTGAGCGGGATCGGCCGCAGGAACATGAGCAGCGAGGCGATCGCCAGCACCACGCCGGGCAAAGCATAGGGCAGCTCGACCGACAGATTGAGCAGCCGCACCCAGCGCTGCTTGCCCCATGCGATCAGATAGCCGATCGGCACTGCGACCAGGACCGCGAAGAAGGCCGCCGCGATCGACAGCCAGAAGCTGTTGAAGAAGGCGCGGCTGGCCGCGTCATGCTCGAACAGCACGAAGCGATAATTGTCGAGCGTTGCCGTCTTGGCGGTGAGCGCGATGCCGTAGCCCGGCACCAGCGATGTCAGAACCAGCCCGAACAGCGGCAGGAACAGCACCACGATGATCAGCAGCCACATGCCGGCCTGGACCGTAGGCCGCCAGCGACCGAGTTCATAGGGTTCGGCCGAAAGCGACGTGGAGCTGATGCGATAGTCGCGGCGGCGGCTCATGATCTCCTGGGCAAGGATACCCGCCATGGCGATGATGCCGATCAGCACCGATAGGAATGCGGTTTCGCCGAGCACGGCGGGGCCGCCGCCGGCCAGCTTCTGATAGATCAGCGTCGGCAGCACGAGATAGTTGGCGGGAATGCCGAGAAAGGCCGGAATGCCGAAATTGCCGACGCATGAGACGAAGGCAAGGGCAGCGGCCGCCATGATCGACGGCGTCATCAAGGGCAGCACGATGGTGACCAGCACGGTGAACCAGCCGGCACCGCCCGCCCGCGCGGCTTCGACCAGCTCGCGCGGCAGCTTGCGCAGCCCGGCGCGCACCAACAGGAAAACCAGCGGGCCATACTGCACGCCGAGCAGCAGGATGATGCCCGATGTCGAATAGAGCGGGTTCCTGGTACCGAGCGGCGGTGCCGCCCCGAACAGCTTGAGGAACGGGCTTGCCGGGCCGAACAATTGCAGCCAGGCCAGCGCCGTCACCTGCGGCGCGATCATCAAGGGCATGACGTAACAGAGCACCATGGCGCTGCGAGCGCGGATATCGGTCAGAGTGACGAGGACGGCCACCAGCGTTCCAGACAGCACCGCAAGCAGGGTGCCGCCGATACCGACGACCAGTGTGTGCCAGGTGGCGATCCAGGTCGCCGGACTGGCGAGCCCCGCCTTTATCGCGACGGTCGACAGCGTGCCGCCGGGCGCCACGATCTCCTTGATCAGGCGCAGCATCGGCAGCAGGGAAAGCAGGACGATGACGATGGCTACCGCCGCCGTCAGGACCATTTCCTGGCCCCGGCTTTCCCTGATCCGTGTTGACATGATTGCGTTTCCTGGGGTCGATCAGCCGATGCGATCGGGGTTTTGCCCGTCAGGGATACCGCTGGGACGGCACCCCTGACTGGATTGCCGGCTCAGCCCCCGAACAATTCCGAGAACTTCGCCTTGTCGGCGTCGGTTTTGGCGACGATTGCCTTGGTGTCGAACGGCATCACCTTGACCTTGACGCCTTCCGGCAGCCATTCGGGGCGGCCGACCGAGGCGCGCGCCGGCAGATAGCCCATCGAAAGCGCAAGCTTCTGGCCGTCATCGGAAAGAATGAAGTCGACGAACTTCTTGGCGCCGTCGACATTCCTGGCGGTCTTCATGATGGCGACCGGTTCGGTCACTGCCGGCACACCTTCCGAGGGGAACACGAACTCGACCGGGGAACCCTTCTTCTTGGCGTTCATCGCCATGAAGTCGACCAGGATGCCATAGGGCTTTTCGCCCGATGCCACCGCCTTCAGCACCGCACCATTGCCGCGCACGCTGACGGTGTTGTTGGTCTTCAGCTTCTGGAAGAAATCCCAGCCATAATTGGCGTCGCCGACGAAGCCCGAAAGCAGGTAGGCGGCGGCACCCGAATAGAGCGGGCTCGGCATGACCAGGCCATCGGCATAGGCGGGCTTGGCAAGATCGGCCCAATGCTGCGGCTTCTCGGCCGCGGCGGTGTTGTAAACGATGCCGGTGGTGATCAGCTTGCTGCCGAAATAGGTCTTGTCGGCGTCATAGGCATCCGCCTCGATGCCATCGAGCTTTGCCTCGGGATAGGGCAGTAGCCGGTCGTCCTTCTTCAACAGCTCCATCGAGACCGCATCGGCGATCAGAAGCACGTCGGGCTGCGGGCTGCCGGCGGCAAACTCGGCCGCCATCTTGGTGAGGATGTCGCTCGTTCCGGAGCGATAGATATTCACATCGATACCCGGCTGCGCCTTCTTGAAGGCATCCACGGTCTTGGCCGCGTCGGCTTCCGGCTGGGACGTGTAGAGCGTCAGTATTTCGGCGTTTGCCACGCCGGCAAACAAAGTTGCCGCGAGCGCCAGCTGGCTGGCCAGCAGCTTGATGAAGTGCGTCTTCAATGAGACCTCCTGTCTTTCTGTGCATGACCGGTCCGGCTCTGGCCGGCTCCCCGTCTCTTCCTCCCTGCACGGCGCATATGACTGGTGGATGACACAGCGCGTGAAACCCACAAAATATGTTCATATGTACGATGTCAATTACAAATGAACAGAAATGTGCGACAATCGACACGCCGCAGATCCGGCATCAGTTGACATCCGGCCGGTATTTCCTTGATGAGCACCGGTCAGGCCACGGCTCATGAGGGACAGGAACCGATGACCACAGAAAAACCCAGACAGGCTCGCCTGCCGATGGTCTCGTCGGACCTTACCGTCAAGACGGCATGGCTCTACTATGTCGAAGGTTTCACCCAGGAACAGATTGCCGAAAAGCTCGATGTCTCCAGGGTGAAGGTCATGCGTACGCTGGCCTCCTGCACCGCCGAGGGCATTGTCGTCACCATGATCAACGCGCCGACCGCCGGGCAGGTGGCGCTCGAGCGGGGACTGGAAAAGCGCTGGGGTCTGAATGCCGCCGTCGTCATCCCGACGCCTTCGGCG
>NZ_RZPB01000617.1:0-3579 GCF_003998535.1 Mesorhizobium sp. M7A.F.Ca.AU.002.02.1.1
ATCCTGACCTTCATCGGCAGCTTCAACTGGTTCGAAATCCCCTATGTCATGGCTGGCCTCACCGGTTCGCCCGGCGGCGCGACAGATGTGCTCGGCCTCTATTTCTACCGCACCGCCTTCGGTTCGACGACGACCGGGATCCAGGATTTCGGCCAGGGCAGCGCGCTGGCCGTGATGATGTTCATCATCGTTGCAGGCGTCACTGCAATCGCGCTTCGCTACCTGCGCCGTCGCGAGATCGAGCTGTGAGCGCGACAGCCCGCACGGGGCAACCCGCCGAGTTGCTGAAGAATGGCGCCATCCAGCTGATGCTGGCGATCAACGCCGTCATCATGATCTATCCGCTGTTCGTCATGGTGATGTCGTCGTTCAAGACCAACGCCGAAATCTTCAGCTCGCCCCTTCGCCCTGCCGGCGCACTTTTCGCTGGCCAATGCCGAGCGGGTGTGGAGCGAAACCAATTTCGTCCGCTACCTCGCCAATTCCGTCGGCATCACCATGGCCGCGGTGGCGCTGATCCTCCTGTTCAGCACCATGGCCGCCTATGCGATTGCCCGCTACCAGTTCAGGCTGAGCGCGCTGGTGCTGATGTTTTTCCTCAGCGGCATGACGGTGCCGCTGAAACTGGCGATCATTCCGCTGTTCATCCAGCTGGATTCGCTTGGGCTGGTCGACAGCTATGCCGGCCTGGTGCTGGTCTATGTCGCCATGGGCATTCCTTCGGCGGTGTTCATCATGACCGGCTTCCTCCGGACCTTGCCGCGCGAACTGGAAGAGTCCGCACGCATGGACGGCGCCAGCGAATTTCGCATCATGCGCTCGATCATGTTGCCGTTGGCGCGCCCGGCCCTGGTCATCGTCGCCATCCAGAACGCCGTGCCGATCTGGAACGACTTCTTCTTCCCGCTGGTGCTGATCACCTCGGACGAGCTCAAAACCTTGCCGCAGGGCCTCACCGTCTTCGTCGGCGAGTTCACCACCGACTGGGGCGTGATGTTCACCGGGCTGACTCTGGCGGCGCTGCCGATAACGCTGCTCTACATCGTGCTGTCGAAGCAGTTCATCTCCGGCATCACCCAAGGCGCGGTGAAATAGACTGCGGTCAAATAGACGAGGAATTTCAAGTGGCGAACCAGAACAAGATCATCATCACCTGCGCGGTTACCGGCTCGATCCACACGCCGTCCATGTCGCCACATCTGCCGGTGAGCGCCCAAGAGATTGCCGATGCCGCGATCGGCGCGGCCGAGGCCGGCGCTGCCATCGTCCATCTGCATGCGCGCAACCCCGCCGACGGCCGGCCCGACCAGTCGACCGAGGCGTTTGCGCCCTTCCTGAAGGTGATCAAGCAACGCTCGGACTGCGTCATCAACATCACCACAGGCGGCGCCGCGACAATGAGCGTCGAGGAGCGCGTCAAGCCGGCGGCGACCTTTGCGCCGGAAGTTGCATCGCTCAACATGGGCTCGATGAATTTCGGCCTCTACCCAATGCTGGAGCGCTTCAAGACCTTCGAGCATGACTGGGAACGCCCCTATCTCGAAGGCTCGCGCGACCGCATCTTCCGCAACACCTTTGGCGACATCGAGCACATCCTGCGCACCTGCGCGCAAAACGGCACGCGTTTCGAGATCGAGTGCTACGACATCGGCCACCTCTACACGCTCGCCCATTTCGTTGAGCGCGGCCTGGTCAAGGCGCCGTTCTTCGTCCAGAGCGTGTTCGGCATATTGGGCGGCATCGGCACCCATCCGGAAGATGTCGCGCATATGAGGCGCACCGCCGACCGGCTGTTTGGACAGGACTACCACTGGTCGGTGCTGGGCGCCGGCCGCAGCCAGCTGCCGATCGCCACCCAGGCCATTGCGCTCGGCGGCAATGTGCGCGTCGGGCTGGAGGACTCGCTCTGGATCGGCAAGGGCCAACTGGCGAAATCCAATGCCGAGCAGGTGCGCAAGGTACACCAGATCATCGAAGGGCTTGGCGCTTCGGTCGCCACCCCTGACGAGGCACGGCAGATCTTGCAGCTCAAGGGCGGCGACAAGGTCTCTTTCTAAGGAAAATACCAATGAGTGCGCTCACCATATCAGGTGTCGATAAGGCCTATGGCAAGGCGAAGGTCATCCACGGCGTGTCCGTCGACATCGCGTCGGGCGAATTCGTCATCCTGGTTGGCCCGTCCGGTTGCGGCAAGTCGACCTTGCTCAGGATGATCGCCGGCCTGGAAGACATCAGCGCCGGCGAGATCGCGCTCGAAGGCAAGATCATCAACGATGTCGCGCCGAAATCGCGCGATATCGCCATGGTCTTCCAGAACTATGCGCTCTACCCGCACATGACGGTGCGTGAGAACATGGCCTTCGCACTGACGCTGAAGAAGATCGATAAAAGCGAGATCGACGCCAAGATTGCGCGTGCCGCGACGATCCTCGGACTGCAGGACTTGCTGGATCGTTATCCGCGCCAGCTTTCCGGCGGGCAGCGCCAGCGTGTCGCCATGGGCCGCGCTATCGTGCGCGACCCGAAGGTCTTTCTGTTCGACGAGCCACTCTCCAACCTCGACGCCAAGCTGCGCGTGCAGATGCGCGCCGAAATCAAGGCGCTGCACCAGCGCCTGGGAACCACCATCGTCTACGTCACCCACGACCAGGTCGAAGCCATGACTATGGCCGACAAGATCGTCGTCATGAATGGCGGCATCGTCGAACAGGTCGGCGCCCCGCTCGATCTCTACGACCGGCCGGCCAATCTGTTCGTTGCCCAGTTCATCGGCTCGCCGTCGATGAACATCCTGGACGGCCGCACCACTACGGACGGTTTTGTCGCCAGCGACGGCACGGTATTTCCGCTGCCTGCGTTGGGACAGGGCGAAAGTGCGCTTGCCTGGGGCATCCGGCCCGAACATCTCAAGCTCTCAGACAGCGGCGTGCCGGCGGTGGTCGAAGTGGTCGAGCCGACCGGCGCGGAAACCCTTGTCATGGCCAAAGCCGGCAACAACACGCTGAGCGCGTTGCTGCGCGAGCGGATTTCCGTGATGCCGGGCCAGAAGGTTTTCCTGGCGCCGGACCTCACCCAGTTGCATCTGTTCAACGCCAAGGGTCAGCGCATTATGCGGGTGCGGAACGCATCAAGGGTTATTCGGCAGATGAATTAATCGGCAAGCACTTTTCGCAATTCTATACTCTCAAGGACCGTGAGCGGGGCAGTCCGCAAAGTGCCCTGGAGATCGCCGCCCGTGAAGGGCGAGTTGAGCGCGAAGGCTGGCGTATACGCAAAGACGGCACTGCGTTCTGGTCCCACGTGGTCATCGACGCCCATTCGGCACGAGGATGGCGAACTCCTGGGGTTCGCGAAGATCACACGCGACATTACGGAGCGGAAGAAGGCGCAGGAGAAAATGGATGCGATCGGCAAGCTAACGGGCGGCGTCGCCCACGATTTCAACAATTTGCTGATGGCGATTTTGGGAAGTCTCGAGCTGCTCCGCAAACGACTTCCCGACGATCCACAATTGCTGCGTCTTCTCGACAACGCGGTGCTCGGGGCGCGACGGGGAGCGTCCTTGACGCAGCGCATGCT
>NZ_RZPB01000618.1:0-3578 GCF_003998535.1 Mesorhizobium sp. M7A.F.Ca.AU.002.02.1.1
CAATAGGCCGGCAGGACAGAGGGGGCGCGAAGGATCGCCGACGTCCGCTTTCGTTCCGCTCTTGGCATGGCCTTGCCTACTGAAAATTCCGCCCCTTGGGCATGACCTGTTCCGCTTCTTCCGACAGCGTTGCGAGATCCTGCCGGATCGGCGCGCTTTGTTTGGCGGGGCTGGAGCGATCCGAACCGTCCTTGGCGAGGTCTCTCGGAGGAACCACTGGTGCAGTCTCGCTGACCTTCTCCAGAAGCACGGTCAGCCAGGGCGTCAGATCCTCGATCTTCTCGGCAACGATGTGGACCACACCCGATTCCGACTGCAATTTCCCGGTGACCTTGACGAACCGGGCCCCCATGACGATAGGCCGATAGCGGTCGAAGGTTCTTTGCCAGAAGATGATGTTGGCCACCGCCTTGTCGTCCTCCAGCGTCAGGAAGATCGCATTGCCCTTGCCGGGGCGCTGCCGCACCAGCACGAGGCCGGCGACCGAGACGCGCCTGCCGTCGCGCACGGAAGGAAGATTCGCATTCGGGATGACGCCGGCGCGGTCGAGCCGCTCGCGCAGGAAGGCGACCGGATGCGCCTTCAGCGACAGGCCGAGCGCGCGGTAATCGTGGATGACATGCTCGCCGAGCGGCATTTTCGGCAGCCTCGTCTCCGGTTCCAGCTCGCGCAGGCGAAGCGCCGGCTGGTCGAACAGCGGCAGTCTTTCGGCGGCGCTCTTGCCGTCGAGCGCGCGCACCGCCCACAGGGCTTCGCGACGGTCAAGACCGAGCGAGCGAAAGGCATCGGCCTGCGCCAGTTTTTCGATCTCGCCGACATCGAGGCCGGAGCGCAGCCAGACATCCCTGACGGATACATAGCCTGAGCCGCGCCGCTCGACGAAAGCCTCCATGCGCTCCTTCGACAGGCCCTTGATCTGCCTGAAGCCGAGCCGCAGCGCATGATTTGTCTCGATGACGCCGCGCATTTCGGCATGGCGTGGCAGGATGCGGGCCGGATCGAATGGCGCCTTTTCCAACGTACAATCCCACACCGAAAAATTGACGTCGACGTCGCGGATGTCGACGCCATGGTCGCTTGCGTCGCGCACGAGTTGGGCCGGCTGGTAAAACCCCATCGGCTGCGAATTCAGGATCGCGGCGCAGAACACGTCGGGATAGAAGGTCTTGAACCAGCAGGAGGCATAGACGAGCAGGGCGAAGGAAGCAGCATGGCTTTCAGGAAAGCCGTATTCGCCAAAGCCCTCGATCTGCTTGAAGCAGCGCTCGGCGAAGTCCTTCGTGTAGCCCTTGCCGACCATGCCATTGATCATACGGTCGCGGTAATTGCCGATGGTGCCGGTGCGCTTGAAGGTGGCCATGGCGCGGCGCAGTTCATCGGCTTCGCCCGGTTTGAAACCGCCGGCGACGATGGCGATATTCATCGCCTGTTCCTGGAACAGCGGTACGCCAAGCGTTTTCTTGAGGATCGCTTCCAGCTCCGGCTTTTGATACTCGGCCTGTTCCTTGCCTTGCCGGCGGCGCAGATAGGGATGGACCATGTCGCCCTGGATCGGGCCCGGCCGAACGATCGCCACCTCGATGACGAGATCATAAAAGGTTTTCGGCTGGAGGCGCGGCAGCATCGACATCTGGGCCCGCGATTCGATCTGGAAGACGCCGAGCGTGTCGGCGCGACAGATCATCTTGTAGACCTGCCTGTCCTCCGGCGGCAGGGTGGCCAACACATAGGGCTGCCCATAATCATCCCGCGCATTAGGATAGTGATCCGTGAGCAAGGTGAAGGCGCGTTGCAGGCAGGTCAGCATGCCGAGCGCCAGCACGTCGACTTTCAAGATCTTCACCGCGTCGAGATCGTCCTTGTCCCATTCGACCATCTTGCGCTCGTCCATCGCCGTCTTGACGATAGGCACAATCTCGTCGAGCCGGTCCCTGGTGATGACGAAGCCGCCGACATGCTGGGAGAGATGGCGGGGGAAGCCCATGATCTCATTGGCACGCTCCATCACGTGCCCCGACACCGGGTCGGTGCGGTCGAGGCCGCCGGCGCGGGCTTCCTTCTCGCCAAGCTCCGATGTCGACCAACCCCAGATCGAGCCGGAAAGCGATGCCCTGACATCCTCGGACAGGCCCATCGCCTTCGACACTTCGCGCAGCGCCGAACGGCCGCGATAGCTGATGACGGCGGCGGCAAGTGCCGTGCGCTTGCCGCTGTATTTCTCGTAGATGTACTGGATTACAGTTTCGCGCTTTTCGTGCTCGAAATCGACGTCGATATCCGGCGGCTCGTTTCTCTCCTCGGAAATGAAGCGCTCGAAGAGCGAATCGATTTTTTCCGGCCCCACTTCGGTGATGCCGATGCAGAAGCAGACGACCGAATTGGCGGCTGATCCACGTCCCTGGCAGAGAATATCCTTGCTGCGCGCGAACTTGACGATGTCGTAGACAGTCAGGAAATAGCGGGCATAGTTGAGGCGTTCGATCAAAGCGAGCTCTTCCTCGATGCGCTTGGTCACGGAATCCGGCACACCAGCCGGATAGCGGTTCGCCGCTCCCTCCCGCGCCAGTCGCGCCAGCTCAGCCTGTGGACCAAGACCCGATTCCGTCGGCTCGTCGGGGTAGTTGTACTGGAGGTCGCCGAGCGAAAAAGTCAGCTCTTGCGCAAATCGCAGCGTCTCGGCCAGCGCCTGCGGGTGCCGGCGGAACAGGCGGCCCATCTCCATCGGCGGCTTCAGATGGCGCTCGGCATTGGCGGCCAGTTGTAGCCCGACCTCGGCAACGGGCGTGTTGAGGCGGATCGCGGTCAGCACGTCCTGCAACGGGCGCCGTTCGGCGGTGTGATAAAGAACGTCGTTGGTCGCCATCAGCGGAATGCCGGCGCTCTCGGCAAGTGCTGCCGCCTGCTCGATGCGGAAACGGTCATTGCCGGCGTAGTCGGGCGAAACGCCAAGCCGCAGGTTCCTGCCGAAACGGCCCTTGAGCTCACCAAGCAAGGCAAGACTGTCTTGCGCCCCCGTCGACAGACCGGGCAGGACCGCCAGCGACATCAGGTCACCCCATTCGAGCAGGTCGCCGCGCTGGAGAAGGGTGGCGCCTTTTTCGTTCTCGTCGCGCAGATTGGCTTGCGTCAGCATGCGGCAGAGGTGCCCCCAGCCCTTGCGGTCCTGGGGATAGGCGAGGATGTCCGGCGTGCCGTCGTCAAAAACCAGCCGGCAGCCGGGGTGATAGGAGAGTTTTTCGACCTTGGCCTGCTGCCAGGCGCGCACCACGCCGGCCACCGTGTTGCGATCGGCAAGTCCGATCGCCGAGAAGCCCAGGAGCTTGGCCGCGACCACCAGCTCCTCCGGCTTGGAGGCGCCGCGCAGGAAGGAGAAATTCGACTGGATGCCGAACTCGGCATAGGGAATGACGGTCAGCGCGTTCATGCGAAGACTCCATGCAGGAACCAGCGCGGCGGGACTTGCGAGGCGCCGCCGTAGAGGCCTTGCCGGTAGAGCCAGTAGCGGCGGCCGTCGGCATCCTCGATGCGGAAATAGTCGCGCGTCGATGCCGCCTCGTCGCTTGGCGCTTCCCGCCACC
>NZ_RZPB01000619.1:0-3576 GCF_003998535.1 Mesorhizobium sp. M7A.F.Ca.AU.002.02.1.1
CATTGTTTCTGGTCGCGCCGCCGGCGGCGGCGCTGCGTTGTCATCTTTTGCCCATAACATAGTGCTACCAGCAAGGACGGCGGGTCTCTGGAGGTCGTGATGACTGAGAGCCTTGCCGGCACCCTGAAGAGCCGTGGCAAACAGGCAGCCAAGCGGCTGCTTGGCTATGATTCCCGCAACTGGCTGCGTATCCGCCAGATCGAGGCTTTCAGCCTCTTTCTCGAAGCCAGCAACCGTAAATCCTCCGACGTGATCGAGATCTCGCCCGGCTGGAACCGCTATTGGCGCACAATGTGCTCCAACTACCGCTCTGTCGACTTCCCCGCCTTCGACATCTGCAACGACCGCACCGATGAGCAGTATTCGATCGTCATCGCCGACCAGGTGCTGGAACACGTGCAGCGTCCGCAGGCGGCGGTGCGGAACATCCACGCCATGACCCGACCCGGCGGTTGGGCGATGGTGGCAACGCCCTTCCTGTTTCGCGTGCACGCCAGACCGCACGACTACAACAGATGGACGCCCGCCGGACTCAAGCAGCTGATGGTGGACGGCGGCTTCCCCGAAGCCAACGTCAAGGTCCACGGCTGGGGCAACAAGGCCTGCGCCAGGGCCCATATCGGTGGCCCTGTTCGCGCCTACGGCCTGTGGCGGGATCTCAGTAACGACGAGGAATACCCGCTGATGGTCTGGGCGTTCGCTAAGAAGGGGTGAGTGGTGGAAGCCGCGCTCCATCCCGGTCATAGCCAGGGTGTCTGGCTGGACACTTGACCGGATCCGCCGCCAGTGACCTACTTCGAAATCCGAGGAGCCGTTCGCGAATGGACATTCGAGCCACATTGACGGAGCTTTGCGAGGCCTTCAATGCGCACGATCTGGACCGCATCATGGCGTTCTTTGCCGACGACTGCGTTCTGGAGATGCCAAGGGGGGGCCGAGCCTTGGGGAACGCGCTGCGAGGGCAAGCGCAGCGTACGAGACGCGCTAGCGACGCGCTTTGAGGGTCTGCCCGATGTGCATTACGGCAGTGGACAGCACTTTGCGGACGAGGCTGCCAGCACCGGCATGTCGAAATGGACCCTCACCGGCACCACCCGCGAGGGCGTCAAAAAGGAAGTTCGAGGTTGCGATTTCTACACATTTCGTGACGGAAAGGTGATCCGCAAGGACTCATACTGGAAGATCGTGGAGTAGGGGGTTGGCATTCCTGTCGGATCTTTTCGTTGTCCCGCATTCCAAAACAGGTGGATTACGCGATGCGCGTTTGCATCGCTGCACTCGCCGACGAAATGCCAACCTCAGAATTCCGGAACGCATTCAAAGTAGCTGCCAAGGATGAAACCACCTCCAGCTATTCCATGTCCGGCACGTCGCCACCCGCAAACAGAGTCGTCGGCTCGCCATAAGCCACCGAAGGGTTACCCTCGCGCGACCACGCAATGAGGCCAGCATGCTTGCCGGTTTGCAGGTCGCCGGTCTCATGACGGTGGAAGGCCGTGACCACGATCAGCCTGGTGCTTTCTGTTGGGAGAGTAAACTATTCAACCTGGAGGGTGTTTTTCCGCTGACCAACAGCCGGTTGAAGTTGAACGGCGCAGGGGGAAGCATCTCTGTCATCTCGAATAGAGGCACAGGGCCTTCCGGGTCCGGTGCTTTCTGCTTGGCCTTCAGGTCCGTGATCTCCTCGTCGCGCCGCGCAATCCGGCTTTCCAGATTGGCAATGCGCTCCGCAAGGAAATAGCGCCCCACGGCAAATCCGCCGGCGACGAACAATGCGGCAGACGTAGCAAAGGCCAACGGGTTAGCCGCCACCAGCGCAGAGTTGCTTTGTATGAAAGCGATAAGGTCATGCATGGCTAAAAAGCTCTCCTGTCACGCCGGGAACGATTCAACCTGCCGAGGTCGCGCGAGGGGTCGCAATACCAAGTCTCCTCCGATCAGTTTATGGGCAACTTCGTTTCCCGGCCTCGCCCTGCCGTGCGGAGCGCCGCGAGTGCGTCAGCACAAGCTGCCTCGGAGGTCGTTCCGTTCATCCGCGCTATCCTAGCCGCAGGGCGGGACTTCGCAATGTCCACGCCGGTCATCCTACAACAGGGGGCGTATCGTCGTAGCCAATGGAACCTATCCCCGGATGCCTGGGCTATGGCGAGTATCTGAGTCTCTGGCTCGCGGTTGTAGGCCATCAGCGCCTTCACGGTCTCAAGCGGGCTTTCGTAGCGGGCGACAAGCTTCACCGCTTCAGAGTGCAACTCGGCTTTGACCTCGGCATCGAAGTACATCGTTCCCATCGCGGTTCCTCCTAGCGTGTCGCACGCGTGATGGAGGGAGCACATCAAGTCGCTCCTAAGTTCGCCGTTGAGCAGGTTCATCCCTTTGAGCGCCTTACGTGATGATCGGCATGAGCATGGCAGTTGGCCTTTCCGGCAGGCTCGGGAAGTGAACAGAACGGGAACGTAAATGTCAAGCAAGAATTGACTCGGGCGAGGGGTCAATTCCTATTTTGGCCATGCCGGACGCGGCAGAACTCGGTCGGCTATGTCCTGGCATGCTGCAGCCACCCTCAAGGCGCGGCTCCACTCGGTCCTTAACCCCTAGGCCGGTTGAGCATTGAAGCCAACGTGCCCGCGTTCGACGTCCCCATGCCTTTTACCTCGGAGGCGGCCAGTGGATCGAGGCCAGCAGGGAGTCGTCGAGGATCAATAAACCGAAAGCAGCATTCTGCCAATTTCCCAGCCGATGAATGCTCGCGGCGGGAAGCGGCCGGTCGCTGCAGCCCAGGCGCGCTTCACTCCTCCCGGAATGCTCGCTGAATCTGATCGGCCAGGGGCTTGACGAGATAGGACAGCATCGTGCGGCTGCTGGTCGTGAAGAACACCTCGACCGGCATGCCGGGCGCCAGGGTCAGTCTTTTGAGTCTGGCAAGTTCCGTGCGCGGCAAAACGATATGCACAGTGTAATAACCGGCGCCGGTGCGCTCGTCGGTGCTGAGATCGGCGGAGATCTTGCTGACGCTTCCGTTGAGTTCAGGCGTGGTCCGCTGATTGAAGGCCGAAAGCCGCAGCGTCGCCTCCTGCCCCTGTTTCAGCTGATCGATGTCCTGTGGAGCGACACGGGCTTCGACGGTCAGTCGGTCCGCGACCGGCACGATGAGCATGACCGGTTCGCCCGCAGTGATGACACCCCCAATCGTATGTACGGCAAGCTGAAGGACGACGCCGGCCTGCGGGCTTCGAATGTCGATGCGCTTGAGCTGGTCCTCGGCCGATACCTTGCGTTCGACTAGCTCCGAGAGTTTTGCCTGGACCTCACGCAGCTCCGTGGCGACTTCGCTGCGCAGATCCTGATCGATCTGGATGATCTGCAGGCGGATTTCCGACGTGTGACCTTTCGACTGCGCTATCGCCGCGATCAACTGCCCGTGTTCAGCCTCCAGCCGCACGGCCTCGCGCTCGAGCGCGGTGATGCGATCGATCGAGACCAGCTTGCGCTCCCATAATGTGCGCATGCCCGCGAGCTCGGTTCCGATCAGCTTGATTTCCTGGCTCTTGGCGTCCTTTTGCTCGGTCAGGCCGGAGA
>NZ_RZPB01000061.1:0-15272 GCF_003998535.1 Mesorhizobium sp. M7A.F.Ca.AU.002.02.1.1
CGGTAGCTCAGTGGTAGAGCAACCGGCTGTTAACCGGTTGGTCGCTGGTTCGAATCCGGCCCGGGGAGCCAATTTCTGTGCTTTCAGCGCATTGCCAGACTTTCCAACGCTTTGGTTTAATTGAATAATCCGCGCCGACAGCGTCAGGTGATCAATCGGCACGCGGAATTTTGCTAAACATCCTGCTGCACATATTGCCATACACAGGCGCAGCGCGCATGGTAGCGGTATGAACGTCAAGCGCCGCAATAAGACCTTCCACATCGTCCGCCGAGTGCCTAAGCGCTATGCTGCAATCGAGCCGCGCACTCAAATCTGGATCAGCCTTCACACGGACTCCGAAACGGTTGCGCGACAGAAGGCTCCAACCGCATGGGCGCATATGGTCGAGGGCTGGGAAGCTACCCTTGCCGGCGCAACCGACGATGCCGAGCGACGGTTTGCAGCGGCGAAGGAACTGGCCGCCGTGCGCGGCTACAACTACCTGCCCGCTGATCGCATCGCCCAACTCCCCCGCGAAAAGCTGCTCGAACGTGTCGAGTCCGCCCTGAAGCTCAATGGCGATGCTGCCAAGATCGAGGCGCGCGCCGTGCTGGGCGGCGCTCCCGAACCGGGGATCAAAATCAGCAAGGCACTGGAGTTGTATTGGGGCTTTGCCAAGCAGGACACGATAGGCAAGAGCGAGGATCAGCTTCGCCGCTGGGAGCACCCCCGCAAACGTGCCATCGCCAACTTGATTGAAGAGATCGGCGACAAGGAGCTTTCAGAGATCACCGGAGACGACATGCTCGACTTCCGCGAAACATGGATGGAGCGGATAGCGGCCGGCGATGCCAAGCCCGACACTGCTAACAAGGATTTCCAGCACATCGGCAATATCCTTCGCACCGTGGTCAAGATGAAGCGGCTAGGGCTGGTCCTGCCGCTGGACGGCCTCACCTTCAAAGCCGACAAGGAGCGGACCCGCCCGCCTTTCTCGGTCGACTGGATCAAGACCAAGCTGCTTGCCCCCGGCGCGCTGGACAGCTTGAACACGGAAGCCCGGTGCATCCTGCTTGGCATGATCAACACCGGCTATCGCCCCGGCGAAGCGGCCGGGCTCATGCCGCACCACATCCGCCTGGATGTTGACGTGCCATATATCAGCATTGAGCCGGAAGGCCGGCAGCTAAAGAACAAGGTGAGCGAGCGTGTCATTCCGCTGGTAGGCGTGTCGCTCGAAGCCTTCAAGCACTGCCCGCAAGGCTTTCCGACCTATCGTTTCAAGGACAAGATCAGCGACACGGTGAACAAGTACCTTCGGGAACACGACCTGTTAGAGACACCGGAACATGTTCTCTACAGCCTGCGGCATTCTTTTGAAGACCGGATGATTGCCGCCAAGGTAGATGAGCGTATCCGGCGCGACCTGTTCGGCCATGCGCTGGGCAGGGAACGCTACGGCGAAGGCGCGACGTTGGCGCACAAGCGCGACATCCTTCAGAGCTTCGCCCTTTGAGCAGCGACGATTGCCCGCGCCCGGGCGATGGGGTCTCCCCTCGCCTCTTCGGCCGCGATTTCCGCCTCTAGCCGCGTGAAGATCGGCGCATAGATCGCATCTTCGACCACAAGCGACGCAACGAACGCGTGGGCGGCTTTGAGCCGGGCCAGCATGGACCCGTGATCGTCGGCTATGGTCGAAGAATGCAGCATGGCTTGGGCAACTTTTTTGAAACCGGGTGCAAACTCAGCGGCGCACGATATGCGCACCGATCCAGATGGCGGGCCAGGCAACCAAGAAGAGCGCCGCCGCGACCAACGCGGCCGGCCGGAGCCGCAAGAGATCGTCGACCACGGCGCGAGAGTTCGCCGCCACTGCCGGGCTGGCGTCGCGATTGGTGACGATGCCCTGAAGGAAGAGAACGCCCCCGGCTACCCAAAGCGCCGCGACCGGAAAAATGATGTCCATGAAAATTCACGCCCGTTTTGACCACGACCGGGAGTCTGGCACAGTTCGCCCGAATAGCAACACGAGCGCACGTCTGGCCCAGAAGCTTTCGCACTGCCATACGAAGTCTTCGTCAACACATTGCTTTGATTTTGCAACTTGTTGCAAACTTTTCCTGCCGATTACACTTCAGAAGCACTGTCGATTTGACCACGCTCATGGTAGATATGGGGTGCGCTGGTTCACGCTGCGCCGCGTGGACTGTCAACAGGGGCGGTGCCGCATTTTTCCTTGGTCGGATGGCGGTGCCGCCCCTCTCAGACCAAGGAATAGACCAAATGTCCCCTCACCTAGCCTATTCACGCCCTCAATCCGCCGATGCCACCACCGACGCGGACAACACCAACAATCCCCCAGACATCGACACGACAGAGCCAGTGCAGCAGCCGGACCAAAAGGAATGGCGGATGCACAGCCACTACAGGCCGGAGAATTGGCCATTGTCTCGCACGATTTCCCAACAGGGCATCATGCGGCAATACATCCGCGTCTGGCGTCACTACATACCGGTGGGCACGCGAGACACGATCCTGATCATCATCGACAAAACCGTGAACTGGGGCGTGAGCACGTGCTGGCTCACCTACAGGCAGATAATGCAGGCGAGCGGGCCGAAGGAAACGCAAGCCCGAGGGCATATCCAGTGGTTAGAGGCCGAGGGTTTCATCACGGTAGAGCACTCCCCCGGCAATGCCAAAGGTATGCGCATTACTCTCAACCTCGACTGGGAACCGTCCGACCCACCAGTGTCGCAAAAGGCACTCCCACGGAAAAGTGTGGGGGCAACTCCCACGGAAAACCGAGGGGGCAGGAAGGTGACCCCCACGGAACACCAAGGGGCTACCCCCACGAAAAGCCAAGGGACTACCCCAACGGAAAACCGAGGGGCATTTAGAGAGAACGTTTCAGAAGGAACCGCAGAAGGAAATTCAAAGCTCAGAGGGAATGATTACTCGCCGCCTGCCGGCAACGAGGGGTCGGCCCCGAAAACCGAAACGTCTCATCCTATCCGGCAACGCGTTCGCCCGGTCGTTCAAGGCGCTTCCGGGGAAAAGACGCCTCCGGCGAAAGAGAACCCCCCGGTTCCGGCCGCCCCCCTTTCCGGCCCTAATCAGTCCCCCCTTGACCAGACGGTTGTCCGGCTCACGCTGGAGGCAATCGAGGAGACGTTACACCGGTCTGCCGAACAGCATTGGCCGAACATTGCGGCACCGTGGCCGGATGACCAGCGCCGGGCGGTTGCGCAGTGTATAGCGACGAACTGGCGGGGGGCGCCCGGTGAGGCACACAGGTTCGCCGATTGGGTGGTGGCCACATGGTCCAACATCGAATTGACCTACGCTGGGCCGGAATACCCCGAAGCCGGCTTCATCCATCGGCACAACGTGTCGCTCTGTCGGACTTTCATGGCTCACCTCGGTAGATCGAACACTCAATGAAGCCAATGCACACTAGCCGCGATGCTCCCAGAAACTGCCGTCTTTGGAGCTACAAAAGCCGCAACGGCCCTTCGCATGAGTCTGCCACCGGGAGACTTTGCAACCGGGTGCAAAATGTCGCGGCCGAAAATTTCGGGCATCCGGCAGTCTTACCCCGCCACTCCCTTTGCCAACCTCGCCAGCGTTGACCGAGAGCATCCCGTTGCCGAAATGATGGTGCTCCAGCTTTGCCCGCTGGTGAGCATGCTTTGGATCGCTTTATTGCGGGCCTTGTCCTCAGGCCGGCCACGATATTTTCCCTCGCTCTTGGCTTTCGCGATACCCTGCGTCTGCCTACGCCGACGATCCTCGTAGTCTTTCCTAGCGACTGCCGCGATCACATCGAGCATCATGTTGTTGATTGCGTCTGCCATGCGGGACATGAACTCATCGGCATTCCCCGATGCCATGCCCCATGATGTCGGTAGGTCGAGGGCGACAACCTTGATGTGTCGATCTCTAATTTCGTCCTTTAGCTTATTCCAATCTGCACCGTTCAGCCTGCTGAGGCGATCCACCTGCTCGATCAGCAGGATGTCTCCTGGTTGGCAATCCGAGAGGAGTCGGAAGAGTTCCGGTCGTGCGAGGGAGGCCCCGCTTTCATTCTCCACATAGGTAGCGGCGATTTGCAGTCCACGTTCCTTGGCAAACGTGAGGAGGTCACCTTTGGCTCGGTTGGCATCCTGCTCTTTCGTTGAGGCTCGGAGATAGGCGCGGACGAACATATGAGGCCCCGGTTCGATATGAATGGTCTCATATTGTCTGGTACGATTAGGGTGGTCAAACGTTATTATCGAACCACCTAAAAACGCGGTCCGCTAAAGGCATACTCAAATGATTTTCGACGAGACAGAGTTGTGTGCCTAATCCTCGCCCCTCACGATCGTGAGCCGTTCCGACATGGCTGCTGATTAGCCATGCGGAGGCTGCACCATCACGGATCAAATCCGCTGATTGTGCGACCGAACTTCATCCTCGATTTCATCGACCAATGAGGCGATCTGCGTTTCCTCAACGATCTCCGGTGCGAATGGAGAGCCACGTAAGATCTCAAGCGCGTTTTTGTAGACAGGCATAAGCTGACGGTTCTCTGGCGCACCCACAATGAAATGCAGCTTCAACGGCTCTTGCGCGTCATCTGCGACAGCAGCAAGATGCCCACGCCAGCGACGGACCTTGTCCTTAATCCCATCAGCATCCGCCAAGTCTAACGACAACGGTTCATAGGCATGCCAACTGCCGTTCTTCCATGCGTGCTTGAACTCGATACTATCCGCTTTGCTGGATAAGACCTTCTTTTCCAGTTCCACGTTCAGATTCCGCTCGGCTAGCATGGTACGGACGGGCCGCCAGATATCCTCGTCAGTCTTCCTGGCCTTCACGGTCACATCGTAGCGGCCAACAAATCGCTCATAGAGACGCTCGAAGGTCTTCGATGGATCGTTGGTCACACCGGAGCTGACAGGTGACCATTGTAGGGAACTGTCGTCATTCGGTACGATTGACTTGGCGTAGGAGTCCAGTCCGCGATCTTGCCTGAACAGACCCTCCTTGGGCAGCATCTTGGAAGCGCCACGCATACCCCGCTCGACACTCCGCATAGCAGCCACGAAGGCCTCGCGATCGAGATCCGGGAACACGCTTTTGATACGGCCTATGGTCTTTCGCGTGCGCCACCTCAGGATGCCCTCACGTGAGACATGCAAGATCACGCCAACGTTCACGAACTCCCCGGTTACGATGTCGTGGACATAACGCAGGACAATGAAGTTGTAGGGATGGCGATCGCTCATTTCAGTATCCTCCGCACTTCATCCAAACACCCGTCGATGTTGTCTCGTGCATCTCGAATTAGCTTAAGCGCTGCGTGAACGGCGGCCTCCGAGCCAGCCCACTCGTCCGGAACTGCGGTCTGATAGCTCGCAATCACCTCATCTGACAAGTTAACCCAGCGATCCTTGATGAGATCATAATCAACATCCCGCCCCTTCAATCCCCCAACGAAAATATGGGCTCCTGGCACTCCGACCCAACTCAGGCCACCTAGTGTCCAGGGCGGCTTCCAGAACAGGAGTTGCTCAGTCATGAAAGCCAGCTCGTGATCGAATATCCGCAGATTGTCGCCCTTCACCAAGCAGTTGGGATTCCCGTCGCGTCGATCCGGATTCTGGATGATCGCATCGAAGATCAGAATACCAGTTGCGTCAGGCATCATTGTGTCAGTAATCAAATTGCCTTTCGCCCATGCTGCAAACTGGTTGGGAACACGCAGTGATCCGAATCCGACAGGTGAGCTCACGCCAAGCTTCTGGCGAACAGTCTCGTCTGAAACAGACTCTATGAACTCAGGGGGCAGCCGAACCCAATAGGGACGGGGAACAGGCAATCCGAGGTCCGCAGCCAAGCAGGCACCTATGCTCTCCCGAGACAAGCTCGACACCCCGGCATCGCATCCGCTGGATAGCTTGCAGAAAACCTCGACGGTCTCTCCTGCCGCATCCTCGCACATCAAAAGGATCGGAGCGGTGCGACCCTGAGAGGCCGGGCGCAGAAACTCTGTTGCCGTTACACTCTCCAGCAATTCACCCCCCCACAGGGACGGCGCTGTTGGCCATCCCTCTCCCTCAAAAAACTATGATCAGTCACACCAACTCCGCGGCCTGCGCGTACGCCGACACCAGCGTCGAGCTCGGCTTCACGGCATCATGCGGCACAAGCACATAGGACGACGGTTTCCGCCCATTCCCTAGCATGCTCGTTCGCATGGTGAACCCATTTCCGCGCCGCCTATTCCGCAGCGTCGGCCTGCTGCGTCAACGCGTGCCCTGCGCCTGCGTTCTGATTATTCTGCTCAGCAATCGTCGGGCCGGACCATATCGAAAGCGCCGTATCGAACAGCGCGCTTCCACGGTGTGAGACGGTCTCCTCATCCCATGCCTGGTACTGATGGAGTTCCCGGTTCAGCGCGAGCGCCGTGTGTGCTCTCACAGCAGGCATCTTGGTCGAGAACGATCCGTTCGAAGCCGACGTGTTCAGCTTCTGGGTCAGCAGTGTGAGGTTGCCGAGCTTGTTTATGATCTTGTCGCGGTCAACCTCGCGAGCAACCTGGTCAATATCCACCTCGCCGGCCGCAACGTGATCAAAACCCGGAACGGGCCAATTCTCGCGCCATTTTTGCGGCATGATGTGTTCGAGCGTCAAATCGCTCCGGATGGCGACGACTTCGCTGCGATCGTTCCTTTTCTGGTGTTCAAGCGCCTCGAACAGATACCGAAGGCGCGGCTGACGACTCCCTTTGTATTGGTCGCGACCAAGCCATTGCGCCTTCCATTCGCTGTCTGGCGGGAAACGGATCGCATCCGCCTGACTCGCGGACAGCAATTGATGAACACGCGCGACTGACACTTGGCCGCCCGCGCGAAGCTTTGCGATCATATCGACAAAGAACTTGTTGTAATTGGCGGTCGTGAGGCCGCAGATATCGCGCCTGACGATATAGGATTCGATCAGCCGGAGAGCATCGGGCAGCTCGCCTTCGTCCAGCGCGCTTTCGCCCGCTAGATAGAGCACGAGAGGCATGGCCGTTGACACGTCGAACGCCTTGGTAAAGCGCCCGAAGCGTCCCAAAGGATCATCGGTCGACTGATCCGATAGCCGTCGATGAACTGCCGCGCTTGCTGCGATCGATTCGAGCTCAGCTTTGATGGAGGTGAACGGCGTGAGGTCCAAAATCCATCTGCGATAGGATTCAAAGAGATCGTCGACCGAAACGGTCTCCGCTTTCTTCATTGTAAGGTGGTCGACAAGCAGCCAATCCAGGCGGGACTTCGTCTGACGACCGCGTGTATCCCCTTCCTTCCAGAACCAACCGTCGAGCGGGAGCCAGAAATCCTGGTACAGGCGGTCTACATTCAGAGAACCCTTGGTCTGTCCCAACCCTTTCGCTCGCTGAAAGATGAAGTTACGCATGAGATCACCGGCGGTCAGATCGACTCCCCGGCTGTTAAGCGTTTCGAAGATCGTCTGAGCGTCATCGCCACCTTCAAGTTCGATTGATACTGCTGCCAACCCGACGCGTAACGCCTCAAACAACTTCTCCATGCGAAAGGCATCATATTCACCATTCGGCCGGACGTGCTTTTCGATGCGATCCTTGAAGAACGCATGCGCCGCTACCGACGGGCGAACCACACCCTGCTCATCATCCAAACGGAAGGTTGCCGCATCCGACTTGTCCTCAGCGTCAACCACTCCGATGAAAGAAGCACGGTCGGTGAGTGACGGCCAAAGCTTGAACCGCTCGACTTCTGGCTGCTCCATTACACCATCGTTGAAGATGTACTTGGCTACCTCGTCCGCATATTCGGGTGAGTGGCAGGCTGCCACGTCCCTTAGGGCGGTCAGGAGCAACTGGAAGGTCGTAAGGCGCTGTTGGCCATCAATGACCTCAAACGCCTGCACCTGCTTGCCGAACGTTTTCACCTGCGAGATCACGATCGCTCCCATGAAGTGGGGCGCAGATAACACGCCTTCCGCCTCAAGCTTTGCCGCAGCCCGCTGAATATCCTCCCAAAGCAACTCCAGTTGGGGGGTCACTTTCCAGGCGTATTGCCGCTGATACAGCGGAATCAGGTAGCGTCTCTTACCGTCAAAAAGCTCTATGATCGATCTTGTAAATGGTCGCATTAGCCCTATTCGCCCCTAATCGAGTGTGCTTATAATTCGCTGAGCCAAACTACACTTATAGTTTTAAGCTATCCTCGCGCCTTCACCTGCGTGTCCCAATCAGCCGCTTTATCTACGAGAGAAGGATTGGATCAACAACATCGCTGGGCGATGGCTTGTCTGCCCGTTCGGTCGCCCTGTCGACGAGTTTTTCTAGTTCTCGGGCGAAATTGAACGGCCGCTGCTTTGTGAAAATCGGCGTGAGCGTCCAGAAGGGATTTTGAACCGCCGAAGGACGATCAAAATTCTTGTCCTTGCATAGAGAGAATTTTCCGGTGCCGTCCGTGTCGACCCTTCCATAACGGCGAAACCATTCGCTGATCGCCGATTTGTAAACTTCCTTTTCGACGGCATTCAGCAGAGAGTGAATGACCCGAACATCGTTGTGCCGCTTCACATGATCGAAAATTCCTAGCGCCACTTCATGGATGATCTTTTTCTCCGAAGATCCTCTTAGCTTGGTGCCATCGTTGCTCTGCAAGGTCGAAGAATATTTCTTTTCCAGTTTTAATAAGCTCTCTGGCGGCGTTCTGCTCTTGTCGCGTTTGAGGTCAGCCAGGAGTTTGAAGATCGGTCTTTCATGATTCATTCTGGTCACTGGACCGATGCCCCCTCGGGCCTTTTCAAAACCTTGGTCACGCCCTCAAACAAGCTCCCCTGCCTGCGAATAGGCCGAAACCAGCGAGGCCAGCGTCGCGCTTGGCTTCACCGCGTCATGTGGCACGAGCACATAAGTCCACGGCTTTCCGCCCGTATCCCTGGCGTGCTCATTTGCGTGATGCACCCATTTCCGGGCAGCCTTGGCCTTCGCCTGAACAATCGGGTCGGCCATCTCATTCTTCGCCTTGATCTCAATGATGAACTTGTCCTTGGTAGTCTCGACCACGAAATCCGGCTCGTATGACTGCCCGGACGCGTATTCGATCCTGAACTGACCGATTGCGGGTTTCATCCAGCGCAACACTCCGGCTTCGCTGGCAGCCTCCACGATGACCGCGAATTCCCGCTCTGTGTCGGAGTCGAATTTCTGGTACGGATAGCAGCACTTGGCGAAACCTTCGAAGACATATTTTGGTGTAAGGTTGAGCGGGCTGACTGGCGTTCGGAAATCCCGAACGAATGCCTCGCTGGGGACGTTGTAGGCCTGGGGCTTCATCACGACGAAACCCCTTGAGACGCTAGCTCGGTAATCGGTCGGGGTCTCCCAATAGTGCGTCATCATCTGCTGGAAAATGAACCTGGCGAGATCTTTGCCGTGCGTCAAAAGGACGTTCTCCACGTCCTCGGAGGTCGCAAGGTATGATTGAAGCCGCGCCACCATCTGCCCCGCCAGCTTGAACAGAAGCTCGCTCTGCGTGTCGTAATCGACCTCTGGCATGTCCATGAGATGGCGGACAACATAGCTCTCTAAGCGTTCTTCCTTCGAGCCTTCCACCGTGCGAGCAAGGAAGGCGCGCGTCTCGTCGCGGAGTCGTTGGACCATGATCTGATCGGAGAGCGGCTGCCTGGCGATTGTTTCGAGATTCGAAAGGTCGAAATCCTTGAATCCAAAATTTACCTGCGTCGTCGGCAGCACGACGATTTCGGGAATCGAAATCGTGTGCATGACGATCTGTTTCGTGACTTTAGCGACGGTCGCTGCGACATCGGTTTTTCGTTCGAAACTTTCGAACCATCGCTGTTCAGGTGCCATGACCGCCTTCACGATGCTGGTGATTTCAGCCTGTATCTCTGGCGTGTCGAGTTTTTCGATCCCGGTCTTGATCCGGCGTTCGAACTCGCGCTGGATCACATCCCAAGCGACTTTCGCTACCTCACGCTCTTCCTGGGTCTCGAAGACGTAAGACGTTTGTTCGGATTCCTCAAACGCTCCCGCTTTTCCGGTAAGCATCGTTTCAACATTCGAAGGAGCTTCGACCACATGCGCGCCGAGATTCGACACGTCGCCGCTGCCGCCGACAATGACGGTCTTCCTAATCGAGATGAGCGAGTCCGGATCGCGCGCTGCCTTGATTACGTCGTCGAACCTGTCATGCGCGATGACGGTCAAGCGATCGACGGCTTCCACGCCCGTGCGCTGGCCATAAGGCAACCGCAGGCCACGTCCAAGCGTCTGCTCCGTCAGAATGTCGGAAGCCGATGCGCGCAATGGGACGATCGTGTAGAGGTTGGTTACGTCCCAGCCTTCCTTCAGTTTGTTGACGTGAATGACGATATCGGTCGTCGCATCATGCTCCAGTGCGACAAGCTTCTCGGTCGCCTCTTCAGTCTCCTCCGCGCGCGTTCCGGAATGAACCTCGATCACGCGACCCTGGTAGCGCCCCCGAAAGAAACCATCCGATTCCAGGTATCGCCGGATTTCGCTGGCGTGCGTGGTGTCTTGCGCCACGACCAACATGAAGGGATGGACAAGCTTGCGCCCGGTCTGTTGTGCATAGATCGCTAGCTCTGCCTTAGTGTTTTCATGGCAGTGAATCCCGTCCTCAAGCTTCATCCGTTCAAGCTGTTCCGGCGTGATGCTGTCGACGCGAAACCCTTCGCGAGTGGCGACGGCCGGGTCTTTCACATAGCCCTCGGCCATCGCCTGTCCAAGCGGGTAATCGAGAACCACGTTCTTGAACGCAACCGATTTGGCTCCAACCGAACGTGGTGTCGCCGTCAATTCGAGGCCGATAACAGGTTTCAGTTCGGCAATGGCGTTCATGCCCGCCTTGGCGCGATAGCGGTGCGCTTCGTCCATCAAGAGGACAAGGTCCGGAAGGGCCGACAGGTACTCGAAATAGGACTCGCCGATATATTCATGGAGCTTACGGATGCGCCCCTGCTCCTTGTTCACCTTGTCGATGTTGAAGATGAACACGATAGCGGTCTGGCCCAGAAGGTCGCCACGCACGGCGTAGCCGCGTTCCCAGTTGTCCCCGGTCTCGACTATGGGCGGAAGCTGCGCGAATTCAGCGATGCCCCGGAATACGTATTTTGAGGAGTTCTGCCGACTGAAATCGTCGACGAGCTTGTCGTAAATAGTGGTGTTCGGTGCGAGGATAAAGAAGTGCTTCGACCGTCCTGAGAGATAGAGATAGGCAATGAAAGCGCCCATGAGGCGCGTCTTGCCGACCCCTGTCGCAAGCGCGAAACAGAGCGACGGGAAATCGCGCTCGAAATCCGTCACCGTGGCATAGGTCGCCTTGATTGCGTCAAGTGCGACGACGGGATCAGCGCCCTTGGAAAATTCGATGGTGTTGAGCACGTCCGCCAAGATGTCGAGCGCCTCAGCCTGGGGCGTGCGCAGTGAAAGGCGAGCCTTTATCTGCTGAAGCAGCCGTTGGGAGGTCATGCCTCATCCTCCGCATTGTCAAAAAGCGGCAAGGCTGCCGCTGCGGCTTTGCCGCGCTTCGACGCGTCCGGCTCCGCCACCTCATCGAAATCCACCTTCTCCGGCAGGTTCGCAATTTTTAGCGAATAGTCGTCTCGACCCCATTCGCACTTCGCGAGGATTGAATGAGGAATCTTCTTCACCGTCAGGTTCGGAAAACTGTCTTCCTTCGCGTTAAAGGCCTTGCAGCAAACCAGCAGGCTGCGCTTGGATCCGACTTCCTCCGATAGCTTTTTCAGCGCGTCATAGGTCAGCGACTGGGTCGTCACGAATACGAAATCGCTTTCGGTCGAGTACCCGTGCCGCCAGTATTCGGCCGGGTCTTGGCTGGGCGCATAGGTGAAGCCTAGATGCTTGCAGAGCGCCTCGGCTAGCATGGCAGCATTGTATTCCTTGGATATAACCCAATTGCCGAAACGGTCTTTTTCCAGAAGCGACGGCGCAAGGCGATAGAACCGAAACCCGCCTCCGCCTTCCCATCCGGTCGCTGCCGTTATGCCGCCAGGATCATCGCCATCTATGACTTTCCTCAGCCTCGGGACAATGTGGGTGACAGCATGGTTGCCCAACTCGACCATGATCCAACGACGGCCCATTTTGTGCGCGACTGCCCCCGTGGTCCCGGACCCTGCGAATGAATCGAGGACGAGATCACCGGGACTAGTGGCAATGTGAAGAATCCGCTGAAGCAAGCGCTCGGGTTTTGGAGTGGCGAAGACATCATCCGGATTGAATGCCTTTACCTCGGTTTTGGCCTCATGATTATGCCCGACATCTGAACTTAGCCACACTGTCAGCGGTGGGGTTCCCGTATTCGACAACTCCGAAAGAAAGGTCTTTCGTGATGGCTGTGAAGTGCCGCCTTGTCCAAACCAAATCTCGCTGTTCTCGTCCATCCGTCGCAACGACTCTTCAGAGAATCTTGGAAAGGTTCCTGAAGGGGGCCGCCAAACGAACCCATTCTTGAACTGAAAGCTGAATCCTTTTGCCTTCGCGCTGCCGCTCTTCGCGTGCAGTGGTGTAGCCTTCCATGGACCTTTCGGATGATTGTCCGGATTTGAATATCGTGCATTCATTTCATCAGAGCGGGGCAGGCGATTGGGGGACCAACGTTCTCGCTCTTTTGCGTACACCAAAATATGATCGTGGTTGTCGCTGAAATACTTAGCGTCGTTGGAAACGGTATACTTTTTCTGCCAGACTACATTCGCGATAAAATTACCTCTACCAAACACCTCGTCGCACATAACTTTCAGATAATGCGCTTCGTTGTCATCAACGCTCACCCAGAAGGAACCGGTTGGCTCCAATAGATTGTAGAGAAGCTTAATTCGATCGTTTAGTAAATTTAGCCAAAGAGAATGCTCAACACCATCCTGGTATTGCTCAAATGCAGATCCGGTATTATACGGAGGGTCAATAAAAATGCACTTCACCATACCTCCGATCTCGTCTTGGAGGGATTTAAGCGCTAATAGATTATCGGCCTGAATCAGAGAGTTCGCATAAAGATCCCCAGTCTTCTTCTCGCTTGCGATATGCGAGAAATCATCATCTGGAACCAGAATACGTGGTTCGATCGAAGGCGATGAGCCTTTTCCAACCCAAGTTAGTTCTAGTTTTTTTGATCCGTTCATCATTTTTCCGACGTTAAAACCATCCGTATTGCCGCGCGATGGTGCTACCAGTCGCCCCATATCTTTCAGATTGACGTTTCAACCTAGAAAATTCTTTGGACTCCAAATGAAGGAACCCGAGTACGAAGGTGCCTCCAATTTTTGTCCGTTCAAATACGGCGACATACGGTGACCTGCCCAAACTGCCATCTGGATTTTTCGGTCTGAGCCCGACTTTCACCTCAGGAACTTCATCGTTCAGTTGAAGTCGCCACATGTGATTCTGCTGATACCGCATTTTGAGTTTAGCGACAGTCCCTGCCGAGGTTTTGAAATTGAAATATGAATCCTCTCCGCCGTTTGAGGAAAGCCCAAAGAAAAGCGCTTGCTCCGCTTTAAACTCAAGCTCCTTTCCCATCAACGTGATATTGCCACCCTCAATCCAGCACGTTGTGGCGAGCGCTGGATCTACTTCGGTTTGGTCGGAATCTAAAGCTTTCTTTACAGGAGGCTCTTTCTCATTCTTGCCTGTGGTCAGTCGCGCGATAGCGTCTCGGAGCGGTCGAATCTTTAGATAGGTTTGCTCGTATTCGCTCAATTTCTCCGCTGTAAGCTCCTCGCCGATGCTCCACAACTGCGACCAAGCCGCATCAAAGGCTTCAGTAGAATTCTTGCCTCCAGTGCCAATTGCGTTGGCCTCGCAATTCTTACGGAGAGCAGCACGAGTCAGATTGGCCGAACCGACAACTAGGAGGTTGGTCTCTTCCTTCGATGTTGACTTGAAAAAATACAGCTTGGGATGGAACCTCGCATCTTTGCTTGAGAGGCCTGCAACGCGAATTTGCGCTCCAGGAAGAGATTGAATCAACCTGAGAGCTCCGGGTTGGGTGATATAGTCATCTAGCCCCACGAGCCAATGCGTTTCAGGCGCATCCATCATCGTTAATGCGCCAAGCAATTCACGAACTCCCGAGACAGTGGCGTAGGCTGCGGCTACCCAGAACCCTGTACACGGGCGATGTTCACTCCATGCTCTGACTGCATTGCCAAGCGTTTCTGCCGTTCCAGCACTTTGGACTAAGACATCCATAGGCTGCTGCCCCCCGATAGCACCTCCCACCTCACCGTCAGCAATGGTGTTACCTTGGGCGTAATCGCCAGCTTCGCGGCGACCTCGTCGAGTTTGCTGTCGACCTCCTTCCGGATTTCGCGGAGCGTCTGGAAGGTCGACATTTTGAGGTCATCCCGCTCGCCTTCAAGCTTCTTGATCCGGCGTTCTTCCGCTACCTTCTCGACTAGCGGAATCGCCTGATTGGCCCGAAGTGCCCGCCGGGCGTTGCGCGCCTCCAGGTCCAGTTCCCTGACACGTATGTCATTCGATTTTTCGAGATCCTCGGCATAGGCTTCAAGCTTGACGGTTTCCTCTTCGAGCCATTTCCGGTTTTCGTCCTCGGCGGATTTTTGCGCAGCGCCCAACGCTTCCCTGTCGATCCCGGCCATGCGGTTGGCCGGATATTCGGCATCAATCGCCGCGATGGATGCGGGTATCTGGAACAAGCGCTCGGCCGTTTCGGAGGCCAGCACCTGCCCGTCGTCCGTCACGGCCGCAATGACAATGCTATCACGCGATCCCATTGCGGTCTCCGCCTTCAAAAGTGAAACCTTCAGCCAGCCACTCTTGCCGCCGACGTGCTCAAGGTCGGAAAGCCGGGGCTGGCCGTCGGCTCGGTAGACCTTGTAGTCGAAGGCAAGTTTCGTTTCCGGTAGGTCGCGTGTGCGGGCAACCTCGACCAGGCGATCGGCCAGTGTTCCGTCTCCCAAACGAAAAAATTGCCAACCTTGCTCGTCCGCTTGGGGCCAAGCGGTCGACCACGTTTTCCCGTCATGATCGAACCGGGCAATTCCGTCGGTGTGGAATTTCGCTTCCGGAAGCTCGGCGCGCGCCAGCAACCATAGGCGGCGCTCGAAATCGGACATGGTGCGTTCGATTTCCGTTCCCCGCTGCCGGAGCATGTCCACGATCGACGCGTCGAACAGGTCGAACAGTTGCTGGCGGGTCTCGGCCATATCGGCTTTGATCTGCTCTTCAAGCT
>NZ_RZPB01000620.1:0-3573 GCF_003998535.1 Mesorhizobium sp. M7A.F.Ca.AU.002.02.1.1
GTGCAAAAGCCGCGGATCACCAGGATGGTGATGACCACAATACCTGGCTGAAGAATACCCGCTTCACGCTGAAGACCTGGACAGGCCAGGAAACCGAACTCGGCACCTTGAAGACCTACACCGAGACCCGCTTCAACTTCGGCGACGACAACGCCTTCGAGGACGTCAACGCCGCCCACAACCGGGACGTCTCGCTGAACTTCGCCTGGATCCAGCTCGGCGGCCTGCGCGTCGGTAAGGACGAATCGGCCTTCGATACGTTCGTCGGCTACGCCGGCAACGTCATCAACGACACGCTCGTTCCCTACGGCGATTTCGACACCAACGTCGTCCAGTACTACTTCGACGCCGGCAACGGCTTCTCGGCAGTGGTCTCGCTGGAAGAAGGTAACGCCAATGACACGATCGACAGCTATGTTCCGCATGTCGTCGGCGGCGTGAAGTACACGCAGGGCTGGGGCGCCATCACCGGTGTCGTCGCCTATGACAGCAATTACGAAGAAGTGGCCGGCAAGGTTCGCCTGGATGTGAACGTCTCCAACGAACTCTCGCTGTTCATCATGGGCGGCTACGGTTCGGACGACAATCTCAACGATAACCTCAGCAATCATGTCGACGCCAACGGTCGCGGCTTCTACAAGATGTGGGGTGGCAATTGGGCAGTGTGGGGCGGTGGCACCTACAAGTTCAACGAAAAAACCTCGTTCAACGCTCAGGTGTCTGCTGACGATTGGAAGAACGTCGGCGTTGCCGCGAACATCGCTTACGACGTTGTGCCGGGCTTCACGGTCACGGCCGAAGTCGACTACCTCCATGCAGGCCGATTTGGCGATGTCAACTATGTTAACCCATCGTTCACACCGGCCGACAAGAAGAACAGCATCGGCGGCCTCCTCCGCTTCCAGCGCTCGTTCTAATATATTTCGACTTGTCGAAATCGAAAACCCGGCGGGCAACCGCCGGGTTTTTTACGCCGGGTTCCGAGAGACTCGTCAAATGCAGTTGAGCCGCCCCGAGACCGAGCCCCTGCACTTCTTGAAGGTTTGCGAGCGACAATAGCCAGCCGACGAAGCCGAGCCCCGGCAGCTCCGGCAGTCCGGCAGTGCGTGAGTTTTCGCGCCAAGCACTTCGAGCGTGTCGACCAGCAGAATCAATTGACCAACCGAGCGATTGTGTTGGGATCATCGGGTGCGGAATCACGCGCATCCGTAAGCTTCTTCAGCTCTATTTCTCAGCAGTGCCAACCAAATCGAGGAGACGTGCGCGCATGAGCGGAACGCAGGACTGGTCTGAGTTACGTGTCCGCCAAGTCGCCCAAAGCATCGATGAGTGGCTGGATCTCGCCTTCATAATTCTTCCAGCGCTTGACCGACGATTTGTAGATCGGTTGGCGAACCTGCCAGCGACTGGGTGTGTTGACCGAACCATCCCTGTCGAAAAAGCGCAGGCAGGCGTCATCCCAGGGCAGCCCAAGGTAATCGATGAGGCGGCGTGACTGCGCTTCCTGATCGTCGACCAGCGTCTCGTACTGATTTTCGAAGATCAGGTTCGGGAAAACCTCGTTCCAATGCTGCATCAGGCGGTCATATTCTCGATAGTACAGGCCGAGTGTCTTCAGGTCGGTGTTGTAGCTGTGCCCCTCGCCGAATTTCTGGACAAAACAAGAGACGCAATTGTCGATGGCGTCACGACGGCAATGAATGATTCGCGCGTTGGGAAAGAGAACGGCGATAAGACCGATCAGCTCAAAATTATGAGGCATCTTATCCACGATCCGAAGCGCGGCAGGCGCTCGCTCCCTCAGATAGGTCAGGTGCTCTTCGGCCAGTGTTCCGGACAGGTGTTCTGTGATCGACGCCATCGCATGGTTTAGCCTCCCGGCCGATGACTTTCTGAGGTCGATCGCATTCGCGACTCTTCTGAGTTTGCTTAGTTCCCCTGCGCCATGGACATCGGGATGACTTGCGCAAATTTGTTCCGTGAGTGTCGTTCCCGAGCGCGGCATGCCGACCACGAACACAGGAACTTCCGAAGGATTTCCGTAACCCGACCTGGCAGCCAGCATCTCAGGCGTGAAGGTCTCAATCAGTGAATCTACCCACCGACGGTATTGGTCGATATCGAAGTAGCGGCCCGAGGCCTGTTTGGCCTTGTTGAAATGGCCGAATGCATCCTTATAGCGCTTGAGGTCGTTCAGCACCTTGCCGGCCGCCAGATGGAGCTTCTCTACGCCGTCCAGATCAAGCTTGGGATTGCCGAGTTCACCAACGATGGATTGTAGTTCCTTTGGCTCTTCGGTGAACTTTTGCGTCTGTACAAGGTCGTTGTAGGCAGTCGGCATTGCGATGCGACGTTCGATTGCTTCTTTAAGAAAGGCGGCGGCCTCGTCCATGCGCCCCAGGCTGCTGAGCGCGCTGGCCAGTCCTATCCGCACTTTGGGATGATCGCGGTTGATCTTCAGCGCCTTCTCATAGAGCGGCAAAGCCATGTCGGGTTTATCAAACTGGATATAAGCGTCCCCCAATGCACAAAGCGCTTCGATGAGACCTGGCTGCAACTCCAAGGCATACTGCATATGCTCGATTGCCGGTGAATATTCACTGACCTTCACATAGGCCGAAGCCAAACCAAGGTGGTAGTAGGGGTTTTTTGGTTCCTCGCCGATCGCTCGTGCGAAATATCGCAAGGCCGCCTCATCGTCGTAGCCCAGGCACACGGTCCCCAAAATATACAGGGCGAGCGGATGGTTAGGCGTGCGCGCCAGCACCCGAAGGCATAGGTCCTGAGCCTCGTTAAGCCGCTTGGCCTGCTGAAACTGATACGCCTGCTCCAGCAACGCATCGTCTGCCTGCGCAGGCGAAAGCGAATTTGCGTTGCGCAGATTTGGCTGCGGGAATTTGGGTTTCGGCCCGGTTTGGACCTTGAGGTGCTTTGACCAGGCAGGCGGCAGACGGTTGTTCATCACGTCTCGCTAGCAAAAGCGGCCGAAAGAATCCAGCGTTACGGATCTGCCCAGCGGCAACTTGCACCGACCCATCCGGCGCGCTAGCAAGAAGGCCCTTTCAAGCGAGCTTCCACCATGCATCAGCGCCCTCCCCTCATGCCGCTCATCGCAGCGCTTCCCTCGACGGTGCCGTTTGTCGGCCCCGAAGCGCAGGAGCGCGAGCGTGGCCGCGCTTTTCGCGCCCGCATCGGCGCCAATGAGAGCAGCTTTGGTCCCTCGCCGCGCGTCATCGCCCGCATGGCCGAGATCGCCGGCGACATGTGGATGTATTGCGATCCCGACAATCACGATCTGAAGGTGGCGGTAGCCGCGCATCACGGCGTAAAAGCAGAGAACGTCGTTGTCGGCGAAGGCATAGATGGCCTGCTCGCCCTGGTGGCACGCATGTATGTGGCGCCCGGCGATGCTGTGGTCACCTCGCTCGGCGCTTATCCGACCTTCAACTTCCACATCGCCGGTGTCGGCGGACGACTGGTGACGGTCCCTTACGAGAACGACCGGGAAAGCCTGGATGGCCTGCTGGCGGCGGTGCACAGGGACAAGGCCCCGCTGGTCTATCTCTCCAACCC
>NZ_RZPB01000621.1:0-3573 GCF_003998535.1 Mesorhizobium sp. M7A.F.Ca.AU.002.02.1.1
TCGCCCAAAAGTGGATCCGGTTTTGGGGCAACGACATGCATCAAAACAAAAAACTAAAGCGCGTCGGGACGCGATTTAGGCCATGAGAAATCCGGACATCGTCATCATCGGCTCCGGCATCGGCGGCGCCACGATCGCTTCCGGCCTTGCCGGCAGCGGCGCCTCGATCTTGATGCTCGAGCGCGGCGAGCCGTTGCCGGCGACGCCGCACGCGCGCGACACGCGCTCGATCTTCGTCGACGGCCATTATAGGCCGAAGGAGATGTGGCGTGAGGCCGGCGGCGCCGCCTTCAACCCCGGCAATTATTATTATGTCGGCGGCAATTCGAAGTTCTATGGCGCGGTGCTGATCCGCTACCGCAAGGAAGATTTCGCCGCCATGGAGCACTTTGGCGGGGTCTCGCCGGCATGGCCGTTCTCCTATGAGGAATTCGAGCCCTGGTATTCGAAAGCCGAACAGCTGTTTCGCGTGCGCGGTGCACTGGGCGAGGATCCGACCGAGCCGTTCCATTCGATCCCCTACGCCTACAAGCCGGTGCCCGACGAGGCGCCGATCGCCCGCGCCCGCGCCGAGCTGAAAAACCTCGGCCTGCATCCGGCCTCGCTGCCGCTCGGCGTCGACATCGACACCTGGCTGAAAGAGGGCAAGACCGGCTGGGACGCGTTTCCCAACACCGGCCAGGGCAAGGTCGACGCGCAGACAGGACCGCTGACGGCGGCCCTGAAGGACACCAACATCCGGCTCGAGACCGGCTGTTATGTCGAGTACCTGGAGGCATCGACCGACGGCAAAACCATTGCTGCCATCCACTATCGGCAGAATGGTGAGCTGAAAAAGGTGGCGCCGAAACTGGTCATCCTCTCCGCTGGCGCGGTCAATTCCGCCGTCATCCTGCTGCGCTCGCCTTCGGCCGATGGCAATGGTCTTGCCAACCGCTCCGATCAGGTCGGGCGCAATTTCATGAACCACAATTCCAGCGCCATGCTGGCGATCGATCCGCGCCGCCGCAACGATGCCGTCTACCAGAAGACGCTGATGCTCAACGACTACTATCTGTCCGACGGCAAGGGCGGTAAGCCGCTGGGGAACGTCCAACTGCTCGGCAAGATCGACGGCAACATGCTGCGGGCCAATGTCAAGTACACGCCGGGATTCGCGCTCGACTTCATGGCCGGCCACGCCGTCGACTGGTACCTGATGTGCGAAGACCTGCCCGACCCGGAAAGCCGCATCATGGTCGACGGCAAGGACATCGTCATGCAGTGGCGGCGCTCCAACATGCAGTCGCTCGACGGGCTGAACAAGGTAATGCGCGAAAACTTCCGCGCCTGCGGCTATCCCATCGTGCTGTCGCGCCCCTTCGACAAGCGCACGCCGTCGCATCAATGCGGCACGATCAAGATGGGCGACGATCCGGCGACGGCGGCGCTCGACCCCTACTGCCGCTCCTTCGACCACCGGAACCTGTTCGTCGTCGACGCCGGTTTCCTGCCGAACTCGGCGGCGGTCAACCCAGCGCTGTCGATTGCAGCCCAAGCGCTGCGCGTTGCTGACCACATCCGCAAGACGGACCTCGCCGCATGACCCGCCCCGCCGCTATCGTCACCGGCGGCGCGCGCGGCATCGGCCTCGCCTGCGCCCAGGCACTGGCGGATGCCGGCTTCGATATTCTGGTCGCCGACCTTGCCGAAACAGCCGCCGACGGACTTGCCCCCGACATCGCCAAGCGTGGCGCAAAATTCGCCTATGTCAGGTGCGACATCGCGGACCTCGACACCCATACAGCACTTGTCGATGCCGCGATGCGCGCCTTCGGCCGCATCGACTGCCTGGTCAACAATGCCGGCGTCGGCGCCGTGGTGCGCGGTGACCTCTTGGACCTCAAGCCGGAGAATTTCGACCGCACGCTGGGCATCAACCTGCGCGGCACCGTCTTCCTCAGCCAGGCTGTCGCCAAGGCGATGCTGGCTGCGCCAGGCGATCAGAGATCCATCATCACCATCACCTCGGTCAGTGCTGAAATGGCGTCGCCGGAACGGCCGGACTACTGCATCTCGAAGGCCGGGCTTTCGATGTGGGTGAAGAACCTGGCGTTGCGGCTTGCGCCTGAAAACATCGGCGTCTTCGAAGTCCGGCCCGGCATCATCCGCACCGACATGACCTCAGGCGTGACCGCCAAATATGACGCCCTTATCGACGGCGGCCTGGTTCCGGCCAAACGCTGGGGCGAAGCATCGGACATCGGCGCGGTGGTGGCGACGCTCGCCGGCGGCAAGCTCGGCTTTTCGACCGGCTCGATCATCAATGTCGACGGCGCGCTCTCGGTGCCACGGCTATGAATGGATCAGGAAATGACTGACTATATCATCGTGGGCGCCGGTCCTGCCGGCTGCGTTATGGCCAACCGGCTGAGCGAAGATCCCAGCAATTCGGTCCTGCTGCTGGAAGCCGGCGGCAAGGACTGGCACCCCTACATCCACATGCCGGCGGGCTTCGCCAAGATGACCAAAGGCATTGCTTCCTGGGGTTGGTCGACCGTGCCGCAAAAGCACATGAAGGACCGCGTCTTCTGGTACACGCAGGCCAAGGTCGTCGGCGGCGGCTCGTCCATCAACGCGCAGATCTACACGCGCGGCAATGCCCGCGACTACGACGCCTGGAGAAGGAAGAAGGCCTCGCCGGCTGGGGCTATCGCGACGTGCTGCCCTATTTCAAGCGCGCCGAAAACAACCAGCGCTACGCCAACGACTTTCATGGCGACCAGGGCCCGCTCGGCGTGTCCAACCCGATTTCGCCGCTGCCTATCTGCGAGGCCTATTTCCGTGCCGGCCAGGAGATGGGCATCCCCTTCAACCCGGACTTCAACGGCGCTGCCCAGGAAGGCGTCGGCTACTACCAGTTGACCCAGAAGGATGCCCGACGCTCCTCCGCCTCGGTCGCTTATTTGAAGCCGATCCGCAGCCGCAAGAACCTGACCCTCCGAACCGATGTGCTGGTGACGCGCATCGTCGTCGAGAACGGTCGCGCTATCGGCGTCGAGGTGGTCGACAGGCCGGGCGGCGACAAGAAAATCCTGCGCGCCGAGCGCGAGGTGATCGTCTCGTCCGGCGCCATCGGCTCGCCGAAGCTCCTGATGCAGTCGGGGATCGGCCCCGCAGACCATCTGAAGTCAGTCGGCGTCACGCCGGTGCATGACCTGCCCGGCGTCGGCTCCAACATGCAGGACCATCTCGATTTGTTCGTCATCGCCGAATGCACCGGCGATCACACCTATGACAACTACGCCAAGCTGCACCGCACGGCCTGGGCCGGTCTGCAATATCTGCTGCTGAAGAAAGGCCCGGTGGCCTCCAGCCTGTTCGAGACCGGCGGCTTCTGGTACGCCGACCCGACCGCCGCCTCGCCCGACATTCAGTTCCATCTCGGCTTGGGATCCGGCATCGAGGCCGGCGTCGAGAAGCTGAACAATCCAGGTGTCACCCTGAACTCGGCCTTCCTGCGGCCGCGCTCACGCGGCACGGTGCGGCTGAAGAGTGCCGACCCGTCCGACCACCCGCTGATCGATCCGAACT
>NZ_RZPB01000622.1:0-3572 GCF_003998535.1 Mesorhizobium sp. M7A.F.Ca.AU.002.02.1.1
GTGGGGACTTTACCAGAAGCGCCATCGTGAAATCGCCGAGAGTGCTGAAAAGAGCTTCCTTGGCGAAATCGGCGCTGATTTTCGAGATGCATATGAGGAGGAGTGAGAGATGATTGATCGACGTGAATTTGTTGTTGCCTTGGGCGCGACAGGGTTGCTTGCGGCTTGCCAGAGTGGTCCGCCGAAACCATCGGTGATCACCGTCAACGTAAACGGCGGTGCTGGCATGAACCCGGGACCAGGCGGCGGCGACCGGCCGGTAACGATCCTGGTGATGCGGCTGAAAAGCACCGGCAAATTCAATTCCGCCGACTATTTCGCGCTGCAGGGGGATGCCGGCACGGCGCTGGCGGGCGATCTCATCGGATCCGACCAGATTTCCGTCGGGCCGGGAAAATCCGCATCCAAAACCATCACGGTCGAGCCGGACGCGACGGCGCTGGGCTTTGTTGCTCTGATCCGCGAGCCCGGCGGCCGGAACTGGCGGACAACCAAGTCGGTGTCGTCGGGATCGAAATTCACGATCAACGTCACGCTTGGCAGCGGCGGCATTTCCGCCTAGCGGCAAAGGGCAAGGGGAGCTCGATACAGAGAGTAGCGGCATGAGCAATGCAAACAGGGTGCTATGGTCCGAAGGGCTTTTCCTGCGGACCCAGCATTTCCAGCAGCAGGATCGCTTTTTCGAGGCGACGGTGCGCGGCGCGTTGCAGGCCGGGCAATTGCATACGTTCGGTTTCCAACAGCTGACGCTGGACCAGGCGTTGCTGGAAGCCGGCCAGATCTCGATTCTGTCCGCGCGGGGCATCTTTCCGGATGGGACACCTTTTTCCATCCCGGACATGATGGACGCGCCGCGACCGCTGCCGGTCACCCCTGACACGGGCGCCGGACCGGTGCTGATCGCCTTGCCGCTGGAGCCTCCGGGCGGTGTCGGCTTCGATCCGGCACACGCTGCCGCCTTGGGTGCGCGATATCATGGGCGTATCGTTTCGGTGCGTGACGCCGTCCAGGGCGGTTCAGACCCTGAAGAAATCGAAATTGCCCGGCCGCAGGCGCTGCTGCTCGCACCCGGCAAGTCGGTCGGTGGCTACACGGCCTTGCCGATCGCCGACCTCAAGGGGATTCGAGCCGATGGCGGCGTCTCCCTGGACGAGACCTTCCTGCCACCGACCTTGGTTACGGGCGCCGTGGCCTGGTACCGGCAATTGCTGCTGGAAGTTGTCACCGGCCTCGACCAGATCGCCGAGGCGCATGGCAAGATGGTCATGGGCGGACCTGGGCGCAGCGTCGAAGATTTGCTGATGCTCAATCTCGCCAATGCGGCACGTCCGCGGCTGGCCCACATGCTGGCTCAGGATGTGTTCCATCCAGCCGAGCTTTACCTGGAACTTGCCGGCCTCGCCGGTTCGATGGCGACCTACGGATCGAGCGCGCGGCGGCTGGGCGAGTTGCCCGCCTACGATCACATGGCGCCTGGCCCTGCCTATTCGGCGCTGGCGGATGCGCTGCGCTCGCTCATCCTCAGCCTGCGTTACATCGAGCCCAAATCGCGTGCGCTGCCTGTCATGCGGCATTCGACCAATGTCTGGAAGATCCGTATCGACAATCCGAAGCTGCTGGTGGCCAGCCGGATCGTCATCCGGGTCGGTTCGGAGTTGTCGGAAGACGCGCTGCGCAAGATATTCGTCAATCAGGCAACCGTCGGCTCGGCCGACCAGTTCGAGGGCCTGTGGAAATCGCGTTTGCCCGGCATTCCGCTGAAACCGCTTCATTCCCAGCCGCGCGAGATTCCTTACGATGGCGATCGGTTATGTCTGGAACTGGACCAGAAAAGTGAGCACTGGGCGTCGCTGCTCGACGCTCCCGGCTTCGTCATCGGCGTTTCGGGCGTGTTGCCAAGCGAGCCGCAGGTGGACTGCTATTCGGTGAACAGGTGAGATCATGAGCCGCGATGATCCGTTCGGACTGTCGGAGGATCGCGAACGCACCCGCATTCGATTGACCGGCGCGCCGATGCCGCGGCCGATGGCGCCACCTTTGCCGAGCGCGTCGGTAAAGCGCTCCCGCACCCATCCGAACGCACTCGTCAACGCATTTGCGCCCTTGCTCGAATTCGCTCCCGAGCTTGAAAGTGCGCTGCCGCCGGACAATCCGGAAGCATTGCGTACCCGATTGCTCGAAGAACTGGTCCGGGCACGCGACACGGCTATGTCGGTCGGATCCTCAATGGAGCGCGCCGACCAGGCGGCCTGGGTGGTGGCGGCGTTGCTCGACGATCTGGCCCTGAACACGCCATGGGGCGGTGCCAGCGCCTGGCCGCGGCAGCCGCTTGTGGTCATGCTGCGCGGCGATGTCGATGCCGGCACGCAGTTCTTCACCCGTCTCGAAGAACTCGAGCGCCATCCCAACCGTGATCGCGAATTGCTGGAACTGCAGTATCAATGCATGGCGCTTGGCTTTCGTGGCAAATATCGCGTGTCGGCCCGATCCGGCGACCGCTCGCTCAATGCCGTTCGCGTGGCGGCGGCACGCTTCCTACGCGATGCCGACGCCGAAGGCGCGCCACTGTCGCCAAACTGGAAAGGCGTGATCGCATCTGACGAGCCGCAGCGCTTCATCGTTCCGATCTGGGTCATGGCGCTCGGTGCGGCGGTTGCAGCCATGACAATCCATGTCGGGCTCTCGATGGCACTGAGCAGCCAGGCGGTCGAGCTCTCCGCACTTGTTCGCGCACTGCCGCCGCCCGCGCGCGGCGACATCACCCGCACGTCGCCCAAGGTCGATGCCCCGCCGCCGGAGAAGGTGGATTTTGCGCTGTTGCCGGAATTTCAGGCCGGGGCGCCCGCCGACCTCAAATCCGCCCTCAGCGGCACCGAAAGCGTTTCGCTGGCCAAGCTGACGATCCAGGCCTCCAATCCCGAACTGTTCCAGTCGTCACGGCCACAACTGACCGAAGGCTTCGAGCCCCTGATCGGGTCGCTCGCCAAGGTGATCCTCGCCAACCAGGAGCTGATCGGAAACATCACCGTCGTCGGTCATACCGACAGCGTTCCCCTGCAAAAGACCAATCCGCTGTCGACCAACCAGCGACTGTCGGAGGCTCGCGCCCAGACGATTGCCGACATGCTGGTCCAGAACGGAGTGCCGCGGGATCGCGTCCATTCCGAGGGCCGCGCGGCCACCGATCCAGTCGCCACCGACAGCACGCGCGAGGGGCGGGCCTTGAACCGCCGCGTCGAGGTGCTTGTCGAAAAGAGGCTGTGAGATGTTCATCCTGCGCTTCCTTTGGGCTGTCCTGACATCACGCTGGCTATGGACGCTGATCGGCCTCACGCTGCTTTCCCTGGTCATCTGGGTGTTCGGTCCGATCGTCAGGGTCGGTCCCTATGAACCGTTCGCCTCTGATAACGTGCGCATCGTCATCATTGCGCTGCTGGTCATCTTCTGGCTGACCTGGCTGATCGTCGCCCAGCGCCGGGCGATCCGCGCCAACCGCATGTTCGTCGCCGAGATTGCCGCGCCGGTGGTGGAAAAGCCGCTCAGACCCGGCGAAGAGAATGTCGCGGCCGTCG
>NZ_RZPB01000623.1:0-3568 GCF_003998535.1 Mesorhizobium sp. M7A.F.Ca.AU.002.02.1.1
GCTTGCAACGAGGCGGCGCGCGGCATGCTGCCGGAGGTGCCGACCATCTGCGTCGGCCAGCCGCACGCGCTCGACCCGTCGCGCTGCCCGGAGGGCAAGGCGATCCTGTGGCTGCAACTGCCAGAGGCGCCTCGCCACATCAAGGGCGACGCGGCCGGCAAGCTGCAGGCGCCGGCAGACGGGCAATGGACCGATGTGCTGCGCGAAGCCTATGCCGACCGCATTGAGGCGATCCTCGCCAGCCATATCGAAGGCTTCAAGGACAGCGTCATCGCGCGCCGCGCCTATTCGCCGGCCGATCTGGAGGCGATGAACATCAACCTGGTCGGCGGTGACCCCTATGGCGGTTCCTCGACCATCGACCAGTCTTTCCTGTGGCGGCCGTTCAAGACCAGCCGCAACCATCAGACCGGCATCAAGGGTCTCTACCATATCGGCGCCTCGACCCACCCGGGTGCGGGTCTCGGCGGCGGTTCCGGCTTTCTCCTGGCGGGGAGGCTGTGATGGAAGAGAAGGTCGCGGAAAAGCGCCAGCGCATTTCGACCCTGGGGCAGATCGGGCTGCAGCAATTCGCGCCCTATCTGATGAACCGCATCATGGGCCGCTACAACGCCACCTTGCGCGACGATTTCCGCAAGCAGGGCCTGACCATCCCGCAGGTCCGCACGCTCGCCGTGCTGTCGGTCACCGACGGTATCACCGTCAACGACCTCTCGGTCTATACGGTCATCGAGCAATCGACCTTGAGCCGGACCCTCGATACGCTGGAGGGCCAGGGTCTGGTGCGACGCGAGCAGGGTGTCACCGACAGCCGAATCCGCCATGTGTTCCTGACCGACGAGGGCCGCGCCGAGTTCACCCGCGCCTGGCCGGCCATGCACGACGCGTTCGAAGCGATGTTCGACGACATCGACGATGCCGAATATTCCGCGCTCATCGCCACGCTTTTGAAGATGCTGAAGAACATTCGCAAGCACGACATCTAGACCTACGCGCCGCCAGCGCTGGCGGTAACGGAAGGGAGAAAAAGAATGGCCGAACGGTCTTTTGCCAGGGAAGTCGAAAAACTCAGGCTCGGTGCCGGCGAGGAGTTTGCCGGCGAAGGCATTCTCGCCATCACCAAGGCGCTGCTGCAATGCGGCGTCGGCTATGTCGGCGGCTATCAGGGCGCGCCGATCAGTCACCTGATGGACGTGCTGGCCGACGCGCAGGACATTCTGGGCGAGCTCGGCGTGCATTTCGAAGCCAGCGCCTCGGAAGCCACTGCCACCGCCATGCTGGCGGCGTCAGTGCATTATCCCATTCGCGGTGCGGCGACCTTCAAGTCGACCGTCGGCACCAATGTTGCCTCCGACGCGCTGGCCAATCTCGCCTCCGGCGGCGTCACCGGCGGCGCGCTGATCATCGTCGGCGAAGACTATGGCGAGGGCTCCTCGATCATGCAGGAGCGCAGCCATGCCTTCGCCATGAAAAGCCAGGTGTGGCTGCTCGACCCGCGACCCAATCTGCCATCGATCGTCAAGGCGGTGGAGGATGGTTTCGAGCTGTCGGAGATTTCCAACACGCCGGTCATGCTGCAGGTGCGCATCCGCTGCTGCCACGTGCATGGCCATTTCATCGCCAAGGACAACAAGCGGCCGCCGATGACGGTCGCCGATGCCCTCGACGCGCCGCGCCGCGACACCGGCCGCATCGTGCTGCCGCCCGCCTCCTTCCTGCATGAGAAGGAGAAGGTGCAGAAACGCTGGCCGGCGGCGGTCGACTTCATCGCCAAGAACAAGATCAACGAGTTCTTCGGCTCGGACCATGGCTCGGTCGGCATCGTCATGCAGGGCGGCATGTACAATTCGGTCATCCGCGCGCTGCAGCGGCTCGGCCTTGCCGACACCTATGGCGACACCGACGTGCCGCTCTATGTGCTCAATGCCGTCTATCCCTTGATCGACGACGAGTTCCTGTCGTTCTGCGAGGGCAAGCAGTCGGTGCTGGTCGTCGAGGAAGGCCAGCCCAACTACATCGAACAGGCCTTTGCTTCGATGCTGCACAAGGCCGGTCGAGGCACCAGGCTGGTTGGCAAGGAGCATCTGCCGATGGCCGGCGAATATACCGGCCAGGTCATGCTCGACGGCATCGGCGCCTTCCTGCGCGCCGAGGCGCCGCATCTGCTGCCGGGCGAGGTGCGCGCGCCCAACAAGGTCGGCGACGGCGTTGATGCAGCCGACCTCATCAATGTCGTGCCGGGCCGTCCGCCGGGCTTCTGCATCGGCTGCCCGGAACGGCCGATCTTTGCCGCGACAAAACTGGTCGAGCAGGAGCTCGGCAAGCATCACATCGCCTCCGACATCGGCTGCCATCTGTTCTCGATCATGCCGCCTTTCGAGCTCGGCGCCACCACCATGGGCTACGGGCTGGGCCCGGCCTCCGCCTCGGCCTTCAATTCGCCTGATGCCAAGCGGCGGTCCATCTCCTTCGTCGGCGACGGCGGCTTCTGGCACAACGGCCTGACCTCCTCAATTGGCAACGCGGTGTTCAACAAGAACGACGGCGTCATCGTCATCGTCGATAATTTTTACTCGGCCGCCACCGGCGGCCAGGACATCCTCTCATCCCGCGCCGGCAACAAGACCAAGTCGACGAAGCATCCGATCACCGAGGCGGTCAAAGGCATGGGCGTCAAATGGCTGCGCCATGTCGACCGCACCTATGACGTGACCAAGATGCAGGACACGCTACGCGAGGCGCTGACGACGGAGGAGAAGGGGCCGAAAGTCATCGTCGCCTCGTCCGAATGCATGCTCAACCGCCAGCGCCGCGAAAAGCCGCTGGTCGACAAGGCGATCAAGGGCGGGACCCGTGTCGTGAAACCGAAGTTCGGCGTGGATGAGGACATCTGTACCGGTGACCATGCCTGCATGCGGCTGTCCGGCTGCCCATCGCTGTCGGTCAAGTCGCTCGACGATCTTTTGCGCGACGATCCGGTCGCGCATATCGACCAGAGTTGCGTCGGTTGCGGCAATTGCGGCGAGGTCGCCGATGCGGCGGTGCTCTGCCCGTCCTTCTATCGCGCCGACGTCGTCCACAATCCAAGCCGCTGGGATCGCTTCCTGGAAGCGGCGCGCCGCGCCACCATCAGCCTGTTGCAGCGTCGCCGCGAAAGCCGGCGCCTGACTTTCGCCGATGCTTGACGCCGTCCCCCCACTTCGCGCCCACGCCAGCGCTCAGGATGGTGAGCGTGTCATCAAGCTCGCCGTGCTGGCGGTCGGCGGCCAGGGCGGCGGCGTGCTCGCCGATTGGATTACCGATGTCGCCGAGCGCAACGGCTATGTCGCGCAGTCGACCTCGGTCGCCGGCGTCGCCCAGCGTACCGGCGCCACCATCTACTATGTCGAGATGGCCCGCGACACCGGCCGGCTGCCGGTCTTTGCGCTGTCGCCCTCGCAAGGCGACGTCGACATACTGATCGCGGCGGAGTTGATGGAAGCCGGCCGCGCCATCATTCGCGGCTTCGTCACGCCCGAGCGCACCACGCTGATCGCCTCCTCGCACCGCATCGCCGCCGTGTCGGAAA
>NZ_RZPB01000624.1:0-3563 GCF_003998535.1 Mesorhizobium sp. M7A.F.Ca.AU.002.02.1.1
CTCTACATCTGCGGCCCGGGACCGATGCTGGAAGCCGCGCGCAAGATCGCGGCCGAGCAGGGCTGGCCGGATAGCGCCGTCCATTTCGAGTACTTCAAGAACACCAACAAGATCGACGACAGTTCGAGCTTCGAGGTCGCGCTGGCGCGCTCCTGCGTCACGCTTCAGGTGCCGGCGGGCAAGACGATCATGCAGGTCATGCGCGAAAGCGGCATCGATGTTCCGTCGTCTTGCGAGCAAGGCGCCTGCGGCACTTGCGTGGCGACGGTGATCGAGGGCGAACCGGACCATCAGGACGTCTACCTCAACGATGCCGAGAGGAAGGCCGGAACCAAGATCATGACCTGCGTTTCGCGCGCCAAATCGGCACGCCTCGTGCTGGACATCTAACTGTTTGTTTTACGCAATTCCGGACGGAAAACCGTTACACACTTTTCCTGGAATTGCTTTAGGAGCCGCCGATGATCACGCTTTACGACTACGAACTGTCGGGCAATTGCTACAAGCTGCGGCTGCTGATGAGTTTTCTCGGCATCGACTACAAGACCGTGCCGGTCGACTTCTACCCCGGCCGCGAACACAAGTCGGAATGGTTCCTGAAACTCAATCCGCTTGGCCAGCTGCCGGTCATCGAGGATGAAGAGCTGATCTTGCGCGATGCCCAAGCGATCCTTGTCTATCTCGCCTCGAAATACGATCCGTCGGGCACCTGGTATCCGCGGGACAATCCCGCTCTGCTGGGCGAGATCAGCCAGTGGCTGGCCTTTGCAGACGGTATCACTTCGACGGCGTCGGCCGCCCGCCTGCACGATGCGCTGTTTTATGACTTCGATATCGACGCCGCGCGTGCCGGCGCGCATCGCCTTTTCCGTATCCTCGACGAGCATCTGTGGTTCGGCGAACAGCAGGGCCGCAACTGGATCTGTTCGGCCAGTCACCCGACCATCGCCGACATCGCCTGTTTTCCTTACATCATCCTGTCGGAGGAAGGCGGTGTTCCGCGCCAGGACTATCCGGCTATTCGGCGCTGGTGCGACCGTGTCAAGCGCATCAAGGGCTTCACCGTCATGTCGGGTGTGTTTCCCGCCGGCCCCGGCAAGATCGCCGCATAGTCTGATCATAAGCGCCGCGTTCTGGCCCGGCAAAATAGAGATTTGGGAGAGAAAAAGAATGAAAACCCGCGCCGCTGTCGCTGTCGCCGCCGGAAAGCCGCTGGAGATCATGGAGGTCGACCTCGAGGGCCCGCGCGAGGGCGAAGTGCTGGTCGAGATCAAGGCGACAGGCATTTGCCACACCGACGAATTCACACTGTCGGGCGCCGATCCGGAAGGTCTGTTTCCGGCCATCCTCGGCCATGAAGGCGCCGGCGTCGTCGTCGATGTCGGCAAGGGTGTCACCTCGCTCAAGAAGGGCGACCACGTCATCCCGCTCTATACGCCCGAATGCCGCCAGTGCCCGTCCTGCCTGTCGAGAAAGACGAACCTCTGCACGGCGATCCGCGCCACGCAGGGCCAGGGCCTGATGCCCGATGGTTCGTCGCGCTTCTCGATCGGCAAGGACAAGATCTTTCACTATATGGGCTGCTCGACCTTCTCCAACTTCACCGTGCTGCCCGAGATCGCACTGGCCAAGGTCAACCCCGACGCGCCCTTCGACAAGATCTGCTACATCGGCTGCGGCGTCACCACCGGCATCGGTGCCGTGATCAACACCGCCAAGGTCGAGATCGGCGCCACCGCGGTCGTCTTCGGCCTCGGCGGCATCGGCCTCAATGTCATCCAGGGCCTGAAACTTGCCGGCGCCGGCATGATCATCGGCGTCGATTTGAACAACGACAAGAAGGAGTGGGGCGAGCGCTTCGGCATGACGCATTTCGTCAATCCGAAGGAGATCGACGGCGATGTCGTGCCCTACCTCGTCAACATCACCAAGCGTGGCGCCGACCAGATCGGCGGCGCCGACTACACATTCGACTGCACGGGGAGCACCAAGGTCATGCGTCAGGCGCTCGAAGCCTCGCATCGCGGCTGGGGCAAGTCGGTGGTCATCGGCGTTGCCGGCGCCGGCCAGGAGATCTCGACCAGGCCGTTCCAGCTGGTCACCGGCCGCACCTGGATGGGCACCGCCTTCGGCGGCGCGCGCGGCCGCACCGATGTGCCGAAGATCGTCGACTGGTACATGGACGGCAAGATCCAGATCGACCCGATGATCACCCACACGCTCAAGCTCGAGGACATCAACAAGGGTTTCGATCTCATGCATGAGGGCAAATCGATCAGAAGCGTCGTGGTTTACTGAGGAAGATCGCAGGCCGCGGTCCAACCGGCGCGCGGCCTCCGTGGTTCACAATGGGAGGAGAAAAGAAACATGAGCGAACTCCCCGCCATTCTCGTCGATGCAGACGCCTGCCCGGTCAAGGCCGAGGTCGAAAAAGTGGCCGACCGGCATGGCGTCGTTGTCACCTACGTCTCCAATGGCGGCCTGCGGCCGTCGCGCGATCCGATGGTCCGCAATGTCGTGGTCTCCAAGGGCGCTGATGCCGCCGACGACTGGATCGTCGACAATGCACGCACCAACGACATTGTGATCACCGCCGACATTCCGCTGGCCGCCCGCGCGGTGGCGCTTGGCGCCCATGTGCTTGGGCCAACCGGACGTCCCTTCACGCCGGAAACGATCGGCATGGCGGTGGCGATGCGCGACCTGAAGCAGCATCTGCGCGAGACCGGCGAAAGCAAGGGCTACAATGCCAGCTTCGCGCCGCAAGACCGGTCGCGGTTTCTGGGCGAACTCGATCGCATCTTGCGGCGTGCCATGAAATCGGCCACACCGGATTAGCGCTATCCAGGGCTGGAACCACCATGGCCGCCGAAGCTCCGATAGACAAACCCATGCAGCGCCACATGCTGTTTGCTGTGTCTGCCTGCTTCGGCGTCTTTGCGCTTCTGGTGGCGTTGCTGCTGCACGCTCCGCTTGCCTATTCGATCGGCGCCAACGCGTTCTTTGCCGCCTATGTCATTCTCGTCGTCGCCCAGATGCCGAAGTTCACCGGCAGGTATCTGAGCAAGAATGCGCGCGCCACCGACCAGCCGGTGCTGGTCATCTTCGCCGTGACGCTTGTCGTCGTCGGCGTTGCCGTTGTCGCATTGTTCCTGCTGATCAATCAGAAGGACAGAAGCCATCCCATCGAGCTCTTCTTCGCGCTGCTGTCGATCCCGCTCGGCTGGTTCACCATCCATGCCATGGCAGCGCTCCATTATGCTCATGTCTACTGGATGGATGGCGATGCGATGGATGCCGAGACCAGGAAGAAAATCCCGGTCGGCGGACTGCTGTTTCCGGGCGACAAACGGCCGGAGGGTTGGGACTTCCTCTATTTCTCGACGGTGATCGGCATGACGGCGCAGACCGCCGACACCAACATCTCGACGACGCATATGCGTCGTGTCGTGCTTGTCCACTCGATCCTGTCGTTTTTCTTCAACACGGTCATCGTCGCCGCTGCCGTCAATCTCGCCGTCAGCCTGGGCGGTCCGTAATAAATCCGTGATCGGATGAAACAT
>NZ_RZPB01000625.1:0-3563 GCF_003998535.1 Mesorhizobium sp. M7A.F.Ca.AU.002.02.1.1
GAAGAGACCGAGCTGCCGGAACGCGGCTCGGCATAAGGATTGCCGGCACGTGCCAGGCAGAGACATGGAAGATTCCATCCGAGGCCGGTCCTGAGAGGCATCCCGATCCAGGAGAAGGAATTCCAGGCCAATCATGACCTTGTCCGTGATGGCGATCGGCCCTCGCATTCGTTTGTCCTTATCGACGGCTTGGTCGGCTCTACCAAACACACCGGCGAGGGTAAGCGGCAGATCACATCATTCTTCGTGACCGGCGACATTCCGAATCTGCACGGACTACATCTTTCGGTGATGGACTGCACCTTCCGACCCTGACGCCATCGCGTGTCGGCTTCATGCGCCACGACACACTGCGCGCCATCTGTGAACAGCACCCTAGCTTTGCCGCCGCGTTCTGGCGCTCGACGCTGATCGACGCGGCGATCTACGGGGATGGGCCACCAATGTCGAGCGCCGCGAGGCCTTCACCCGCATGGCGCACATCCTATGCAGGCTGATCTACCGGCTGCGCGCGGTCGAACGCATCGAGGACCACATCGCCGACATTTGGCACCGGCCGTCGAATCCCAGTAGAACCGGCGACAGACCATCGCTACTTGGGCGTCAGTGATCTGACGCAGGTCGGAATTGGTAGCATCGGCTTTCACAAAGCGGCGGAAGTTGGTGAGCGTGACGCCTTTCATGGTGGCGCCGCCATCCGCCGGATTGTCCCGACCAGAGGCCTTCAGATTTCAGAACGAGCGCAAGCGCCCGCGCAAAGTTGCGGTCCATGGCTAGTACCTTTCCGCCCTGATGGGCAGTTGTTGAATTGGCAATGGAGGTGGACGGCTGAAATCAGCCGGTTAAGCAAATCAGCGGTCTAGCCGCTGGCACTCATCAAGTAGGCCACCAAGCTCCAGGCAGAGATCGACGCGGCCGAGGCTGTTGGCCTTGTCGTCAATCCCGATGCGACGGTTGTAGGCCGTGACGGCGTCTTTTAGTTGAGAAACACGACCGGCCTTGTGACCGCTGGAGTAGGCGAAACCAGCGATGCAAATACTAGCAGCGATTGCAAGCGCGGCAGTCTTGGGGTTCATTGGCATTTTCGCCCCTCGATCAACTTGGGAAGAATTCGTCCATGGAAGACAGTTTGACTGAATTGGCAGCGCGGCTCCAGATGCAATGGAGAGCGTGGGCTCCCGCGATTGGCCTTGGTGTTGCCTCCGCCATCGGCATGATTTGGACCGTCTATCTACCGATTGTCGGATTGCGTCACCTGCTCGGATACAACTAAACCTCTAGAATCCGCACGACGGCATTCCACGCGTAGGATTTGCTGCAACGCCGGTAACAGTGACCTCCAGGCCGAGCCTACCGAGCGCGACCGAGCAATCCAGGGATGCCGCGTCAGTCGCATTTTCGCCTATGACCGTCTTCGTGATCGACCCTTCGGTTGCCAGCGTTCCAGAAGTGTGCGCACCACGCCGGTCACAGGACTTCTCCTTCGCTTTGTACATTTCGAACGTTGAAGCGCTTTGGGCGCTATGATTTGTTGGTGCCTTCGTCGTGTGTGGGAGTGCGGGCCGTGGACGATGACCAAAGGGCTGGTGTTCGTATCGAACACATCGACGGCCAGTGGGCGGTAGAACTCGTCGAGAATGGCGAAATCACCCAGCATCTTTTCGAGACCGAGGAATTCGCGAGGAACTTCGCCGCCGGTCAGTGGCTAAGGCTAAACCCGAAGCCTATTCCCCCAATGCGCCGGCGACGCCGTTAGAGCGCTAAGCTTAAAAATGCTCTTTCGCGGATGCTGCACCGGGGCCGGAACTTTGATGCAATAGCGAAGTTCGAGGAGGGAGATGCTTTCGCAACAGGCGCCACTTCACGAGAGGCCGGAGCAATGGTGGACAATCTATCTCGCAGGGAAGAACAACGCGGCACGCGAAGACTCATGGCCTGGGGCGTGGCGGTTATTGCCGTCATTTTCCTAGGCCTAATGGCATTCTTTGTACTCACGCCTTTATCGAACGGCTCTTGGCAGACGGCACCGTTCAAGCGTGCTCCTGTGCAAAACCACGGCGGTAATGCGCCAGTGGATACGTCACCCAGCCCGGGCGTGAAAAAAGACCCTCAGGAAAATACTGAAATGCCGGAGCAGCAGTAGTAGGTTCCGACCCGCTGGCAAACTTTTGCCGGGGCCGGGCGGCGATCTTGTCGAACACGTCCTCTTCCTCTGCGTCGCGAATGGCCTTGGTGTCGCCTCCAAGGATCGGGACCGGCCTTCCCTCGATTGCTGAGCTTACAAAATTGCCCAATTCGGAGGCCTGATGCTACACGTGTGTCGGCACAAGCAAATCTGCACAGCAGCTATGCACGATCCACGATTGCAGAAATCGCTGGGCAGCGGGTAGATTTTGATTGTCGGCCATCTACTCCTCCCAGATGCGATGCCGGCGCTGAATGAGGCGCACCTCCTCCCGCGCCACATTCGAAAATCGAGCCCGCTGCCACCTCCTCCCGGCAGCGGGCTTTTTTTTGTCTTCGCCAGCAGACACAGTGGCAAGCATCCGCGATGGCCTGCGAAACCATCCGTAAACCATGCCAAGACGGTAAATATTTTATCTCGAACCGATCGGGTTGCAGGAGGTTGTGGGCGGGTCTGCAACAAAGAGGCCCAGCCGATCCATGCACCGCTTACCCATCTTGCCCGCCCTGTTGATCTCCTTCGGGATTGCCTACGGAATTTGCGTCTGGGCGACGTCGGATAAGCCGGTCAGCTTTTTCGAAGCCCAAGCGGCGTCGCAAATGCGTGGAACTGTCGATCGCTCTGAATAGCTGTAACGCCACGGAAGGTGGGGCGGTCCGGTCCTATTATTCACATGGCCACCTTCGTGCACGAGCGCGCGGGCAAGCGCCTCACGGCAATGGCGTAGGTCGATCTTTGCCATCGCCGTGGCCACAGCTTCTCGCACGGTTGGACCTAATGGCTCGGCCAAGCGCCGAGCGGCGTCATCTTTCCTGTTCAAGGTAAGAAGGATGGGTAGCGGACTTCGCCAGCATGAAAAACGCGATTATGCACAACGCGCAGAAGCACGCGATCACGGCAAGTGAGCAGGCAATTACGACCTCAGCCATTTGGATTGTCCTCTAAATGTCGGGTGCTAGTCGGCGAATGATGTCCGCTATAGGACGGGGCGAGGTGAGCATAGTGCTTCTCCACCGTTCGGGTGTCGCTGCGACCAAGGGCCTGTGCCACGATGATCAACGGAGCGCCATTTCGAACCATCGTGCTGGCGTAGGTATGCCGCAGCTCATGTAGCGTCACATCCGACAGGCCGGCCTGTTTCAAAAGCGCTTTCCAGGGCCGATGGTAAATAGCCTTGGCCCAAACGACGCCGCTGTCTTGGGTAAGCAGGGGTTCACTGCCTTATCGATGGTGGGCTCTTGGTTCAGCAGAGTCCAGACAAAGAGCTCCTCCGCCACAACAATTCAGCGCATCAACCCCGCCGCGCGCAGAGCATTTTCGATGACCTTGGAAATCCCACTTGCCGGACCGCGCGCATTGGCTCGCTCCGGCGTGGGAT
>NZ_RZPB01000626.1:0-3554 GCF_003998535.1 Mesorhizobium sp. M7A.F.Ca.AU.002.02.1.1
GCCAAGGAGTGATGCTGATGCGCGCAAGGATCCTCTATGTGGATGACGAGGACGATATCCGCGAAATCGCCCAGATGTCGCTGGAGCTCGAGCCGGAATTCGAGGTGCGGTCCTGTTCTTCGGGCATGCAGGCACTGGCCGATGCCGCCGAATGGCAACCCGACCTCATTCTGCTCGACGTGATGATGCCGGACATGGATGGGCCGGAGACGCTGAGGCGTCTGGCCGAGGCTGGCGCGACGGCCTCGATACCCGTGGTGTTCATCACCGCGCGCACCCAGACGCATGAGGTCGAACGCTATCTGGCAATGGGCGCGGTAGGGGTGATCGCCAAACCGTTCGACCCGCTTGCGCTTGCCGGTGAAGTCAAAAGATTGCTTCTGTCGCGCGCCTGAGTCGACGATTGACTGGCCACCGAGCGCGTTCTGGCAGCAGACTGTGCGATGCCGTTCAGGGCTCCTATACCATGTCGCCTTATTCATCTACTGATTGTGCCGAGGGTGCAGGCGCAGCGAATCAGGTTGTCTATAATCGCGGTGGCATCGGCGGACGTCGATGAGAGAGCTGAGAAGAATATTTCTGTCTGCATGAACCGCATTGGCGGATGTCGGTTCATGGGTTGATCACTCCGGGGGGCGACGGAACCGGAGCAAGGCTGGTGAACGGATCGAAGGCAAGAGTTCTGATTTGCGACGACGATCCCTTGTTGATCGAGCTGATGGAATTCAGGCTCAGGGCAAAGGGATATGAGGTCATCAAGGCAGTAGACGGGGCGGAAGCGCTCTTGAAGGCGGAGCATGAGGCGCCGGACATCATCGTGCTCGACGCGATGATGCCCAAGGCCGACGGCCTGGAGGTGCTTGCCCGCATCAAAAACGATCCGGCTTTGTCCGAAACTCCGGTCGTCATGCTGACCGCCCGCAAGGGCGAAAGGGATATCGTCTCGGCCCTGGAGAAGGGAGCGGACGACTATCTTGTGAAACCATTCATTCCCGAGGAGCTGCTGGCCCGGCTTGCGCGTCTGCTCGCGCGAAAGAGCGGGAAGCGCTGATGCGGCGCGGCCGGCGCGCAGCCCTTGCCGCATGGCTGGTCCTGACGATCGCTGCGCCCCAGGGCGCGGCGTTGGCGCAGACGGTGGATGAACTTTACGAGTTCGGCGTCAAGGCCAGGCAAGCGCAGCATTTCGAGGAGGCGGCGGATCTTTTCCGGCGAGCCCTGGCGCTCAGGCCCGACAATGCCGACGCCCTGGTGCAACTCGGTTTCGCCGAGCTTGGACGCAACAATCTGCCGGCGGCGCGCGAAGCCTTTTCCAAGGCACTGTCCCTTGCCCCAACCTATCGGGACGCCAGCTTCGGCATGGCCGAGGTCGAGTTCCGCTCGGGCAATCCGGACGCCGCCCTGCCGCTCGCCGAAGAGGTGTCGCGTGCGGAGCCCGGCAATGCCGATGCAAGTACCCTTGTTGCCAACATCCGCAAAGCCCAGCGGGCCGGCAGCAGCAAGGCGAAGCCTGCGACCGCGAGGAAGATACCGCGCCCGCCGCGGCCGGATCCCGTCGCCGGCCTGATGGAGGAGGGCCGACGATCGCGGGCTGCGGGCCAATTGCCGGAGGCGGAGAATGCGTATCGCCGCGCCCTCCGGCTGGCGCCGAAAAACACTGATATCCTGGTCGCCATCGGTTTGGTGGCTGGCTCCCAGCAGAAATTCGACCATGCCGGGCAGTTCTTCGACCAGGCGCTGGCCATTAGGCCCCGCCTTCGCGGTGCCCGCCTCGGCAAGGTGCGCCTGGCGATCTGGCAGGGCGACGTGCCGCGCGCTCGCGCGATGATCGATGATGTGCTTGGCACCGCGCCTGACAATGTCGAGGCGATGGCTCTCGACGCGCGAATTTCCCTGCTCGAGCAGGATTACACGCGGGCCGAGCAGTCTTTTCAGCGGGTGCTGGCGGTAGATTCGCACAATGCCGAGGCGCTGGTGGGGATCGGCGACCTGCGCCGGGCGCGTGGCGACGACTTCGCCGCGCGGGAAGCCTACCGCCAAGCGCTCGCCATCGAGCCGGGCTCTGCCGATATCGTGCAAAGGCTGGCTGCGCCGCCGCCGCGCAAATGGCGACTCGATCTGGGCAGCGAAGTCAGCGATCTCACCGAGGGGCTTGGCGACTGGACCGACAGTTCGGTTGGCCTTGCCTATCAACTCACCTCGCAGACAACCATTTCAAGCCACACCCGGATGGCGACCCGCTACGGTCGCACCGATGTTCAGATCGACGGCCGCATCGACCAGGCCTTTTCGCCGACGGTTTCGGCCTATGTGCTGGCAGCGGCGACGCCGGATGCCGATTTCCTGGCCCGATATTCGATCGGCGCCGGCGCTTCGTGGCAGATCATGGCGCCCGCGAAAGCGCTCGGTCCGTTCTCGCTCAACATCGATGCTCGCTATGACAATTTCGTCACCGCCGAGGTCACCACAATCTCGCCCTGGGTGCAGGCCTATGTCCTGGACGGCCGGCTGGGGCTTTCGGCCCGTTGGGTTCACCCAGCCGACGATATCGGCACACGCGCCGATGGCTATGTGCTGCGGGCCGATCTTGCAGTCACCCCGGCCGTCAACGTTTTTGGTGGTTATGCAGATGCCCCCGAGATCTCCGACGGCACGCTGGTGCCGACGCGTACCGTCTTTGGCGGCATCTCCTGGGACGCCACCGATCCGCTGACGCTGCGCGGCAGCCTCGCCCATGAGCAGCGCCCGACATTCGACCGAACCATATTCGGGCTCGGCCTAACCACGCGGTTCTGATCATGTTGTACATCTGGCACTTATCCATCCTGCTCAGTGCCCTTTCCCTGGCGATCATGCTTCTACTGATCGTGCGTCGGGTATTGCAGGAGCGCCGGGGGACGACGGGCGCCGATCAGCGGCGCCTTCTTCTGACGGCGCTGATCGCCTTCACCGAAAATCGCGATCGCGAGGCATTGAAGACGGCGCTGCTTGCGGTGCCGGCGAGGGTGGCGGTCGATGCCGGTTTCGAGTTTATTTCGCTGTTGCGCGGCGAGGAGCACGACGAGCTCCTCTCAGCCTTCAACGAATGTGGCCTGCCGGCGCTTGTCAGTACCCAACTGGAAAAAGGCAACGCCGCCGAACGCATCCACGCGACCGAGATGCTGGCGGCGCTGCGTTCGGAAAACGCAGTGGCAAGCCTGCTTTCGGCACTCGACCGCGACGGATCACGCGAGGTCAGGATCGCCGTCGCGATCGCGCTCTGCGATCTCGGCGCCTTGCCGCCGCTCGTCATAACGCTGCGCAAGATCGGCGTGGCGGGACAGCGCTCGCGACGCCTGATCGAGCTTTTCAGGCGCTTTCCGCCGAAGCGGCTCGGCGAACTTGAGGATTACGCCAGACTTCAGGGCGCGGTGCCTTTCATTAGAGCGGCCGCAATCGATGCACTTGCCCGCAACGGCGGGTTCCGGTTTGGCGACTTCTTTGCCCGCGCGGCCGGCGATCCGTCATCGGAGGTTGCCGCAGCCGCATTGCGGGCACTCGGGCTGACCGGACATCCC
>NZ_RZPB01000627.1:0-3552 GCF_003998535.1 Mesorhizobium sp. M7A.F.Ca.AU.002.02.1.1
GCGCAGCATCGCATCGGAGGTATCTGATGGCCAGAATTGACGAGAGCCGCTCCTTCATTCCCGTGCGCATCGCGGTGCTGACCGTTTCAGATACGCGCAGCCTCGCCGACGACAAATCCGGCCAGACGCTGGCCGACCGCATCACCGAGGCCGGCCATATGCTGGCGGCCCGCGATATCGTCACCGACGATCGGGAAAAAATCCGCGACACGGTTCTGGCGTGGTCGCGGGACAAGAATATCGATGTCGTCATCACCACCGGCGGCACCGGTTTCACCGGCCGTGACGTGACGCCGGACGCGCTGGAGCCGATCTTCGAAAAGCGCATGGATGGCTTTTCGGAAGTGTTCCACCGGATCTCCTACGACAAGATCGGCACCTCGACGATCCAGAGCCGGGCGACCGGCGGCGTCGTCAACGCCACCTTCGTCTTCGTGCTGCCGGGTTCGCCAGGCGCCTGCAAGGACGCGTGGGACGGCATCCTGAAGGCACAGCTCGACTACCGGCATATGCCGTGCAACTTCGTCGAGATCATGCCGCGCCTGGACGAGCATTTGCGGCGCGGCAAATCAGCTCCGTAAAGCCGAGGCAAGCGTCGCTCTCAGCGGATGACCGGCTCGCCATGAAACCGCCGGCGCGACGGCGGCGAGACGCCGAAGCCGACTTCCATCATCAGTCGGGGCGTGCGTGCCGGCACGGTGCCCATATGGAAGCCAAAAGGGTCCTCGACGAAACCGAGACCGGCCTCGCCGGTCAGCGTCACCGGGCTCTGCTCGCCATAGACATCCAGGACCTGTTGCGCGGGGTGGCCAACCAGAAGCGTGAGCTGGTGCTTGAGGCTGCGGCGCTTGTGGCTGCCCCTGACATAGACATGCGGACCGGTGTCGGCGTCGACCGGCTTGAGGTAGAAGAAGAATTTCAGCATGCGCCAATCATCGAGGTCGAAATGATACTTGCCGAGCGAGGCGAGGTTCTTGTCGGCATCCGAAGCGGCACCGGTTAGAAAACTCCACCAGACGCGCGTCGTGATCAGTTTTGCCTGGCCGCCGAGATAGTGCGCGGCAATATCCAGAAGCAGCGGATCGCGCTGGATGGCAAGCGCCGCCGGGCAGTCGAGGATGCGCTCGAAAAAATGCCCGCTGAGCAGCGAGCGGCCAAGGCGTTTCTCGGCCTCGGCATGTTCCCCCGGCATGAATTCGAGACGGCGGTCGAAATTGCCGAAGCAAGGCGTGCGCCCGGCGAAGTCGGCGATCTCTTCATGGATATCAGGCGGCAGGACCAAGCCTGAGAACAGCCCGTCGGAGCGCAACGCATCGACGACCGCTCCCCGTTCGACACCGGCAAACATCGTATCCCCGGCATTGGCGACCGGGCGGGCGCGTTTTGCGCCCAGCCAATGCATGCGGCGTCCAGGCATTGTGCGCGCCAGCACGAACATCGGCAGCCAGGCGGGGTTTTCGCGCAGGTCCTTGAGATAGGTCGGAATGCGCACCGCGATGCGTCGCAACAGACTGCCGTCGCGCGCAATAGCCTCGAGACTGGCCGCGCCGGATGTGTCGGGGGTTGAAAGCTTCATTGGGTCCTCGGCTATGAGAGCACCACCGATGCCGCATCGGTGCTCGCCACTCGGCATGTCCCAAACCCAATTCCCGCTTGAACGGACGCTAACCCCGCGTCAGATTTTGTGCAATGCACAATGGCCTGAGCAGCTGCAAAAAATCATGTCGAGGAGCGGCGTTCCTGCTTGGCGGGCGCCATCCAGATCTCGGCGTCGAGCCGCTTCGTTGCGAGGCCGCGGGCGATGGCCTCAGCACTGCCGGCACTCTTGGCCGCGGCCGCCGCCTGACGCTTGCTGATCAGCAATCCGTCGGCCAGGGCGCGGTTTCCCGAAAAGACCCGTGCCAGGAATGGCGTGCGGCTGGCCCGCGTGCGCGAAAACCGTGCGGCCATGGTCTGCCTGGCCGTATGCGCGACAACCTCATCGATCCAGCCCTCCACCAACCGCGCGCCCGGTTCCAGGAGCAGCAACCAGTCCCCCTTGGCCTGGCGGATGCCGGCAGCGACACCGCCGGTCACGTACTGACAGCCGGCATGCTCGGCCACACGATGCGTCTGGTCGGCGGAGCCTGTGTCGCAGACGATGACTTCACGCACCACGCCTTCGACCGCGCCGCCAATCAGCGAGGCGAGCGTGCGGGCGAGGCCCTCCTCGTCATTGCGGGTTTCGATGAGAACACTGAGCATCCTTAGCCGAATAGCGGAAAGCGCCGCACAGCGCCAGTTTTGCATCGCACCATAGAAAGTTCTTGCTTTGTTCTCATCGATGAAATAGGAATAATTTCATGAACAGAGCGATTCGACACAACACGGACAGTCCCTGGGAGCGGGCGAAAATGGAACAGATCGTGCGCGCCGACATTGCAGCTTTCGGAGCAGGAAGAGCCGAGATGGCCAATGCGATGGTCGAGCAGAGCGGCATGCGTGTCCGCCCGGACCGCAACCGCGGCAGGTCGGCCGGCATCAACCCGTCCGGCCGATTCGAGCCAGTCAGCCGGCACGTGTTCGACGATGGCTGGAATTCGCTGGAAGAACTGCCCCCCTTCAAGACCGAAGTGCAGGTCGAGAAGCCGCGCACCATCATCACCCGCAACGAATCGCCCGACATTTCCTTCGACCGTTCCATCAACCCTTATCGCGGCTGCGAGCATGGCTGCGTCTATTGCTTTGCCCGCCCGACGCACGCGTTCATGGGCCTGTCGCCGGGTCTGGATTTCGAATCGAAGCTGTTCGCCAAACCTGATGCGGCGCGCTTGCTCGACAAGGAGCTTTCGAAGGACAGCTATCAGCCGCGCACCATCGCCATCGGCACCAACACCGACCCCTACCAGCCGATCGAGAAGCAATACCGGATCATGCGCGAAATCCTCGAAGTGCTGGAAGCGCGCGGCCATCCGGTCGGCATCGTGACAAAGTCCGCCCTGGTGACGCGCGATATCGATATCCTGTCGCGCATGGCCGAACGAGGGCTCGCCAAGGTGGCGCTGTCGGTGACGACGCTCGACCGCATGCTGGCGCGCACCATGGAGCCGCGCGCGTCGACGCCGACCAAGCGGCTGGAAGCGATCCGGCAGCTTTCGGATGCCGGCATTCCGGCGTCGGTCATGGTGGCTCCGATCATTCCGGGCCTGACTGATCCGGAGATGGAACGCATCCTCGATTCGGCACGTGCGGCCGGCGCGCGCGAGGCGGGTTATGTGATCCTGCGGCTGCCGCTGGAGGTCAGCCCGATCTTCAAGGACTGGCTGCTGCGCCATTATCCCGACCGTTACCGCCATGTGATGTCGCTTGTCCGCTCCATGCGTGACGGCAAAGACTACGATTCGGAATGGGGCAAGCGCATGAAGGGCGCCGGTCCCTATGCCTGGCAGATCGGCCGGCGCTTCGAGATCACAGCCAAGCGGCTTGGTCTCAATGCCGAACGGCGCACGCTGCGGACCGATCAGTTCGTTGCCGCCGGGAAAGACCAGGTGCAACTGACGCTGCTTTGAAGAG
>NZ_RZPB01000628.1:0-3551 GCF_003998535.1 Mesorhizobium sp. M7A.F.Ca.AU.002.02.1.1
ATCTACGAGATCGAACCCGCAAGCCTGATGATCGTGCAAGAGGGCAGCGTCTCGACCCGGCCCTACTGGAGTCTGGAGTATCCCGACCGGGACGCGCCGCCCCGGCACCGGGACGAGCGTGCCGCGGCCGAGGAACTGCGCGCCCTCCTGACGGAGGCGACCCGCATCCGCATGCGCGCCGATGTGCCAGTCGGCGCCTATCTCTCGGGCGGCCTCGATTCCTCCATCACATCGGCGCTGGCGGCGGGCATGGCGCCGGGTGGTTTCAGGACCTTCTCGGTCACCTTCGATAGCGCCGAACATGACGAGAGCCCCTTCCAGCTCGAGATGGCCCGCGCGCTCGGCACGCATCACAGCGCCGTCGCCTGCGGGGAAGGCGATATCGCCGCCGTCTTCCCCGACGTAATCCGTTTCACGGAGCGGCCGATCCTGCGCACTGCCCCTGCCCCGCTCTACAAGCTCTCGAGCCTCGTGCGAGAGGCCGGTTTGAAAGTGGTGCTGACGGGCGAAGGCGCCGACGAAGTCTTTGCCGGCTACGATATTTTCAAGGAGGCCAGGGTTCGGCGCTTTTGCGGGAGACAGTCCGGCTCCCGCATCCGGCCGCATCTGTTCCGCAAGCTCTACCCCTATCTTCCGGGCCTGAGGCAGCAATCGGCCGAGTACCTGTTCTCCTTCTTCGGGGCTAGCGGCGCGACGCTTGACGATCCGCTGTTCTCCCATCGGCCGAGGTTCGACGGCACGGCGGCGACGAAGCTGTTCTACTCGGGCGATCTGCGTGCCACATTGTCCGGATATGACGCCGCCGAGGAGCTCGCCGCGCGGCTGCCCGAGGCGTTCGCCCGCTGGCATCCCTTGCACCAGGCGCAATATCTGGAAGCCCGCTTCCTTCTCCCTGGCTACATCCTGTCCAGCCAGGGCGACCGCATGGCGATGGCCCACGGCATCGAGGGCCGCTTTCCCTTCCTCGACCATCATCTGGTCGAGTTTGCCGCCGGCCTTCCTCCCGAGATGAAGCTGAAGGGGCTCGTGGAGAAGCATATTCTGCGGGAGGCGACCAAAGACCTGCTGCCGGCCGCCATCGGCCGGCGGACCAAGCAGCCCTATCGCGCACCGGATAGCCAGTCCTTCGTTGGGCCGGGCACGAGGGACTATGTCCAGTCGGCCCTGGGCGACGCCGCAGTCAGCGCCGGCGGGCTCTTCAATCCGAAGGCAGTGGCAAAACTACATGAGAAATGCAGCCGCCAGCCGGCCTCCGGCTTTCGCGACAACGCGGCCTTTGTCGGCATCCTGTCGACGCAGCTGTGGCTGACGACTTTCACCGGCACAGGCATTTGCAACGCAAAGGCCGCCTGACACCACCAAGGAAAGCGAACGACATGACCGATACGATCCAAGACGCAGTGAAGGCCTTTGTCATCGAGAACTTCCTGTTCGGCGACACCACCCACGCCCTCGCCGATACGGACTCGCTGATCGAGAACGGCATCATCGATTCGACCGGCGTTCTGGAACTGGTGGCCTTTATCGAGGACCATTGCGGAATCACAGTTGCGGACGCCGATATCGTGCCGGCCAACCTCGATTCACTGGCGCGCATCACGGCCTTCATCACAGCGAAGACCGCATCGCTCGTCGCGGCGTGACGGCTGGCAGCGGAAGGCCCGAGCTCATGCGGGTCGAGCAATTCCTCATCACGAACGCGGACGCGCATGGCGCGAAGACGGCGCTTGTCACCGACCGGGAGCGGTTGCGCTATGACGAGCTCGACGATCTGTCGAACCGGCTTGCGACCGCTCTCGCCGAGAATGGCGTGCAGCGCGGCGACCGCGTTCTCGTCTTCATGGACAATTGCTGGGAAGCCGCCGTCTCGATCTTCGCGGTTCTCAAGGCGGGCGCGACCTTCAGCCCGATCAACGCCTCCACCAAGGCCGACAAGCTCGCTTATGTCATCGACGATTGCGAGGCTGCGGCGATCCTGACTCAGGCCAAGCTGATGCCTGTCGTGATCCAGGCGCGTGCGCTGTCGGACCGGCCGTTCTTCGTCGCGTCGACGCAAGCGCCATCCAGCCATACGCCGGATGGCGCTGCCTCCTTCGAGGATTGTCTCAAGGTCGCGCCCGTGCCCATTCGCCATGGCGGGATCGATATCGACCTCGCCATGCTGATCTACACCTCGGGCTCCACCGGCCGCCCCAAGGGCGTGATGATGACGCATCGCAATATCGATGCCGCGGCCGAATCCATCACGACCTATCTGCGCAACACCCGTGACGACATCATCCTCAATGTCCTGCCCCTGGCTTTCGACTACGGCCTCTATCAACTGCTGATGGCGACGAAGCTCGGCGCGACCCTCGTCCTCGAAAAATCATTCGCCTTTCCGCAGGCCATTTTCGAGCGCATCCGCGCCGAGAAGGTCACCGGTTTCCCGCTGGTGCCGACGATGGCGGCGCTGATCCTGCAGATGCGCGATTTGGCGCCGGGTTTCCTGCCGAGCCTTCGCTATATCTCGAACACCGCCGCCGCCCTGCCGCCGGTGCATATCGCCCGGCTGCGCGAGCTGTTCCCCGGCGTACGGCTCTTTTCCATGTACGGTCTGACGGAATGCAAGCGCTGCACCTACCTGCCCCCGGAGGAGCTGGACCGCCGGCCGGGCTCCGTCGGCATCGCTATTCCCAACACGGAAGCCATCGTGGTCGACGATGTGGGCAACCGCGTGCCACCGGGCGTGGCGGGCGAGTTGGTCATCCGCGGCCCGCATGTCATGCAGGGCTATTGGCGCAACGACGTGGCCACGGAGCAGATGCTGCGTCCCGGGCCGCATCCCTGGGAAAAGCGGCTCCACACCGGTGACCTGTTCCGGACGGACGAGGACGGCTTCCTTTATTTCGTTGGCCGCAAGGACGACATCATCAAGACGCGCGGCGAAAAGGTCGCCCCGAAGGAAGTCGACACTGTGCTGCACGCCCATCCAGGCATCGTGGAAGCCGTGGTGACCGGCGTGCCGGATCCGGTGCTCGGCCACGCCATTGCCGCTCTCGTCGTTCTCTCGGACGAGACCCTGAGCGAGCGGGACATCATTCGCTACTGCGCCGTTCATCTCGAGGATTTCATGGTGCCGAAGCTCATCGAGTTCCGCCGCGAGTTGCCGACGACCGATACCGGAAAGGTCAGCCGAAGGCTGGCGGCCGAAACGTTGGGGACTGCACAATGAATCTCTCCCTCGCCCCGAGCCGTCCCGCCTTCTCGGCCGACGCGCTGACGCTCGACAACGCAGCGGAAACCGATCGCATCGTCGCCGGGTTGCGCGAGCAGCTACGCGGCATGCGCAAGCGCGGGCTCGTGCTCGGCCTCTCTGGCGGCATCGAGTCCAGCGTCTCGGTCGCGCTCGCCGCCCGCGCCGTCGGCGCGAAGAACGTCTTCTGCCTGTTCATGCCGGAAAGCGACTCCGATCCCGACAGCCTCCGCCTCGGCCGGCTGGCCGCCGAAACCTTTGGCGTCGAAGCGATCGTGGAGGATATCGGCCCGACGCTGCACGCGATGGGTTGTTA
>NZ_RZPB01000629.1:0-3547 GCF_003998535.1 Mesorhizobium sp. M7A.F.Ca.AU.002.02.1.1
CCCATCGCCTCGCTGACGCGCGGTTCGGCGCCCATGAATTTTTGCCCGGCGATGGCGACCAGCGGCGCAAGGGCAGCGAGCACGATGCCGGCGATAACCGCGATCAGCACGGCGCGCCAGAACACCGCCTGTTCCTCCAGGGCATCGCCACGCCCGAACGCCTGTGCGACAAGGCCGGTGGTGCCCGAGCGCAGGAAATTGAAAGAGGTGAAGACGACGTCGAAGATCAATGCGCCGGCCGCCAGGCCGCCAAGCAAGGCGGCATCGCCGAACTGGCCGACGACAGCCGTGTCGACCAGGCCGAGCATCGGCGTCGTCAGATAGGCTAGCGTCATCGGCACCGCGATGGCGAGCACGGAGCGGTTGGTGACGACAAATGATCCGGAGTGAATCGGCGATCCCGAGAGGATCGGGGATCCGGCGTCGGCTGGGGTTGCACCTTTGTCCAAGGATTGCTGCCTTGCTGATTGCGGCTTGATGGAACCGTCGATGTGCCCCATTTTCCGGCCACCGCGCAATCACCTATCCCTTGACGGCCAACCGAAATCCCGGTCTGGCGTGAGCCAGCCGGATACGAGTTCATGCCTCTGCAGATCGTCCATCATCCCGACTACGACGCCGGCTTCGCCGTCAACCATCGCTTTCCGATGAGCAAATATCCCCTGCTGATGGAGGCGCTGCGGACACGCGGCCTCGCCGGCCCCGAGGCGCTCAGCACCGCCGAACCGGCGCCGGCTTCATGGCTGGAGCTTGCCCATGCGGCGGACTATGTCGACCAGGTCGTCAACTGCCGCGTGCCCGAAAAGATCGAACGCGAGATCGGTTTTCCGATCGGCCCCCGCGTCTCGCTGCGCGCGCAGCTTGCCACCGGCGGCACGGTGCTGGCGGCGCGGCTGGCCTTGCGCCACGGTATCGCCTGCAACACTGCCGGCGGCAGCCACCATGCGCGGCGCGCGCAAGGCGCGGGCTTCTGCACCTTCAACGATGTCGCCGTCGCCGCATTGGTGCTGCTGGCCGAAGGCGCGGCACGAAACATCCTGGTCGTCGATCTCGACGTGCACCAGGGCGACGGCACGGCGGATATTCTCGCCGATGACCCGCGCGTGTTCACCTTTTCCATGCATGGCGACCGCAACTACCCCGTGCGCAAGATCGCCTCCGACCTCGATGTCGCGCTGCCCGATGGCACGGGTGACGCTGCCTATCTCGAGAGGCTCGCCGCCATCCTGCCGGAGCTGTCCGCCCAGGCGCATTGGGACATCGTGTTCTACAATGCCGGCGTCGACGTCCATGCAGATGACCGGCTTGGCAGGCTGTCGCTGTCGGATGACGGTCTGCGCGCCCGTGACGACATGGTCATCAGCCATTTTCGCGCGCAGGGCGTTCCGGTCTGCGGCGTCATCGGCGGTGGCTATTCCACCGATGTGCCCGCCCTTGCCGCGCGCCACGCCATCCTGTTCGAGGTCGCCGCAGGCTACGCCCGGTAGTTCTTCAAGCATGATCTCGGGACAAACGGTTTCCGTTTGTCCGAGAAAACCGGTTCCCACTTTTCGGGATCATGCTCTACTTCCGGTAGTTGGCAAGCCTGAGCAGGATGAAGGCCGGCACGACGATAGCCGCGCCCAGCAGGATATAGCCGAGGAAGCGGTCGATGGCGTGGAAGCCGAGATTCCACAGGTCCATGAAGAACTTCCGGATGCCGTAGAGCACATCCATCGGCGACCAGCCGAAGGCATTCATGACCAGGCCGACGAGGAAAGACACCACCAGCAGTTTCAGGATCACCTTGAGCGGCGAGTCGCCAAGAAAGCGCGTCAGTGCGGACAAGGCTCGTCTCCCGATTGAGGCACCCAGGCTCGAGGGCGTCGGCCAGACATACGCACTTGGCTTGTCCGCTTCAAGCCGGGAGTTTTGCGGGATGCCAACGGCCTGCACCGCGCGATTGCATGGCAGGCTTGTGCTGCCAAACGGACTAAACCCGCGCCAGACTGTTAAATTTGCGTAAACAACATCGCTTTAATTTATTGAAAACAAAGCGAAAAACCTTCATTTTTCGATTTCCCGCAATGTGCGTGCAATTTTCGCCTGCGAGACGGTCGGCGTCTTTCAGGCGATTGGCCGCGCGGGCGATCTGACCCCCTACCACAACTGGCGAAAGCCAGTCCCAGGACCGCGCAACCATCCCTGAAAGACACCAAATCGGAGCCCGACCGCCTCAACGGTCGAGTTCTTCGGGAAACCTGCGCATCGATTGCCGGATGCGCGCGTGTGTTGGAGTAATGCAGTGTTCTCTCAAGCAAAGATCATCCTGACGGCAAGTGCCCTTGCCATGTACCTCCTGGGGCCGGCGATGGCCGCCGACCTTTCGCCCGCCTACAATGATCCCCCCGCGTTCCAGTGGAGCGGCGCCTATGTCGGCGTGCATGGCGGCACGGCGTTCACCGGGATGCCGAACCCGTTTGCCGGCAGGAATGGTCTCAGCGGCGGCGTTCAGGCCGGCTACAACCAGCAGATGGGTCCAGCGGTTCTCGGTGCCGAGATCGAGGGCTCCTATCTGGGCGGCGCCGAGCACGACGTCCGGGGCGGCAAGATCAAGGAAAAATGGCGCGGTGCCGCCAAGGCCAAGGCCGGCTTGAGCTTCGACCAGACGCTGCTGTTTGGAACCGGCGGCGTCGCCATGACCAAATTCGACAAGGGCGACAAGGTGAACGATATCGACGGATGGAAACTCGGCTATCTGGTCGGCGGCGGCATCGAGCAGGGTTTTGCCGGCGGCCTCTCGGCCAAGGTCGAATATGACTATGTGCGCACCCCAGGCGTCGAAACGACGTCCGCCCTGGGCAAATCCAAGGCGACGATCGGCAGCCATGAACTGAAGGCCGGCATCAACTACCGGTTCTAGGGCAGGCCATGGGTTCCGTTGAACCTGTTCTGTATTCTGCTTGAACGACCTTGCGCGGCGCCCGGATGCAACGGGGCCGCGCGATTGCTTTGCCTCCATCCGCACCGTCATCGACGCATGTCGGCAGACCGCATTTGGGTGCCAGGTCCTGCGTAATGCCGATGCAATCTTCACGTCCTAAAGCGCGTCGCATCGAAACGGATCATGCGGCCCGCTTCAGGTTTTGTTTTGTGCATGTCGTTGTCCCAAAACCGGGACCGCTTTTGGGCGACATGCATTCGGTGCCGCGGATGACCTTGATGACGGGAATCGGATATGTCCAAACGCAGCGCAAACCATCTGGTGTGGATCTCCAAGGCGTTCTTCATCGCGATCGTGCTGGTGCTGACGGGATGCGCCTCCGACATCATGAAGAACTACATCGGGCAACCGGTCGAATCGGTCATTCTGGACTACGGGCCGCCGACCGCCGTCGTTGATCTCGGCCGGGGCGAGCGGGCCTATCAGTGGCGGAAAATATCCACCAATGCGGTTTCCGGAAGCTCCAGCGGCGAAGTTCGCCACACAAAACACGGAACCGTCTACGAAGAAACCGAAACGCCTGGCTATATCGAGCGCCAGGAATGCTTCTATACGTTCTATGCC
>NZ_RZPB01000062.1:0-15224 GCF_003998535.1 Mesorhizobium sp. M7A.F.Ca.AU.002.02.1.1
GTGTTGACGTTTCGATGGATTCTATTGCGAAGCTGGCGGGCGTGGGAGCAGGGACGCTCTACCGCCATTTTCCAAACAAAGACGCCCTGCTGGCTGCGCTGTTAGTTCTTCATTATGAAGGCCTCGACCATCGTCGCGTTGAAATCGAAGCCGGGGAGAGCGATGCAGGCCGCGCACTCGAACTCTGGGTTGAAGCTCTCGGCGACTGGATGCTGGCTTATGAGGGCTTGCCTGAACCGTTACGGGCGGCTTGCCGAGTAGAATCCCCGCTGACGCCGACCTGCCATGCTGTCATCGCGACGACGGAGCGAATCCTGAAGGCTGCACAGGACGAAGGGCTTGCACGACGGACGATGACCGGGCGCGACATCTTTTTCGGGGCACTGGCGATCGCTTGGGCGAGCGGCGCAACGGCAGCGGGCGAAGACATCCGCAACGTGCTTCGCGACATTCTGAAGAACGGGTGGATGGAACCGAAAACAGCACCGGGCGGCCGACCTTAGTCTGCCTATCCGACTGTGCAGCCTCTCGAATTTAATCACGACCGCCGCTAGCGGGTGTGCATCAAACAAGTGCTCTCTGACAGGCGGCCGCTGGGCTTGGGAAGGAGCGGCGTGTGAGGGCGGCAATTGGTCGGCCGCCCGCAGCCGCTTGCACAACCGCGATAGCAAAACCTTGGCATGATGAGGAAGAATATTGGACGAGCGGGGGTTTTCTGTACCTCTTGACCAAGCGTGAGCACTCGTCTTGGCGCTATGCTATCATTTCTGATCCCGCTTCCTGAAAACGGGGGATCCCGCAGAGCCTGAGGCAAGTCACCACTTCGTCCAGGATGATATCCAGTGCCTTGGCCACGCCGGGCTCGCCAGCCACGGCGCCGAACAGGGCGGCCCGGCCGATCGCCGCGACGGTGGCGCCGCGTGCCTTGGCCTTGACGATGTCCGTGCCCGTGCGGATACCGGAATCGATGAGGATCGGGATTTGGGCGCCAAGTGCCTGACGGATAGCGGGCAGGGCATCGATGCTCGATACAGCACCGTCGAGCTGGCGGCCTCCATGGTTGGACACCCAGATGCCATCGGCACCAGCCGCCACCAGTCGCGACGCATCGCCCGGGTGCAGGACGCCCTTGACCAGCAGCCGGCCTTTCCACCAGTCGCGGATCTGGCGGAAATCGTCCCAGTCGAAACCTGCATGGAGGCTGCCGCCAACACGCGCGGCGATCGTCAGGCCGGCGCTGTTGTCACCGAGATAGCCGCGGACGTTCTCGAACTGGGGCAGACCGCCGCGCAGCAGGCGCAGCGACCAGCCAGGATGAAGCATGCCTTCCCAGAGATGCCGGGCCGAAGGCCGCAGTGGGATAGATATGCCGTTCCTAAGATCCTTTTCGCGCTTGCCACCGGCTTGCAGATCAACGGTCACCACCAGCGTCGAATAGCCAAATTCTTCCGCTCGCCTCACCAACTGGCGATTGAAGTCGAAATCCTTGAGCACATAAAGCTGGAACCACAGCGGCCCCTGTACGGCTCGCGCCATGCCTTCGATGCTGGCCGTGGCCATGGTGGAGAGCGTGTAGGGGATGCTGCGAGCGGTTGCCGCCCTCGCGATGGCAATGTCGGCTCCGGGCCTGACCAGCGCGCAGGAGCCCATCGGGCTGATCACCAGCGGTGTTGGCAAGGTCTCGGACCAGAGCGTCGTGGAAACGTTCGGATGCGAAACATCGGTAAGCACGCGCGGCAAAATTCTGATCTTTTCGAAATCGCTTCGATTGGCTTTGAGGGTGAGTTCTTGCCCCGCCCCGCCATCGATGAATTCGAAGACGGATTTCGGCAGACGACGACGGGCAAGCGTGCGAAAGTCCTCGACCGAAACCTGGCGATCGAGAGCGCCCATCTCAGGTCTGGACCCTGTGCCGGCCGGCGATGAAGAATATCCGGCGCATGAGCGTCTGGCCGACCTTGCCAGGTCCAACAAGATTTATCCTTGGCTTGGTCATATCAGTCGCGCCCGGCAGCGAGCCGGTCGCAGACCGAACGGGTTATCTCGCTGGTCGACGCCCTGCCTTTCAGATCGGCGCTCAGAAGCCCGTTGGCCAGGCAGTCCTCGGTCACGCGACGGATGCGCGCTGCGGCCTGGTTGAGTCTCTCGTCGCCATGCTTGTGGCCGAGCCAGTCGAGCATCGAGGCTGCCGACAGGATCGTCCCATACGGATTGGCGATACCCTGGCCGGCAATGTCGGGCGCCGAGCCGTGCGCGGCCTGGAAGAAGCCGTTGGCCGCGCCGATCTCGGCTGAAGGCGCCATGCCCATCCCGCCCACCGTCGCGGCGGCGAGGTCGGACAGGATGTCGCCGAACATGTTCTCGCTGACGATGACGTTGAAATGGCCCGGTTTCACCACGAGATGCATCGCCATGGCGTCGACCAGCGCGTGCTCGGTCGCGATATCGGGATAGTCCTTCGCCACTTCGTCGAAGACGGAGCGAAAGAAGGCATAGCTGCGCAGCACGTTGGCCTTGTCGCAGCAGGTCACCCGGCGCACGCCGTCACGGGGCGCGCCGCCCGACTGGCGCGCCAGTTCGAAGGCCTTGCGTGCGATGCGCTCGATGCCGGAGCGGGTCTGCACCAGCGTGTCGACCGCCACTTCGCCGCGCAACAGCGCGCCCGATCCCCGCGCGGCGTAAAGCCCTTCGCTGTTCTCGCGCAAGATGATGTAGTCGATACCGCCGGCCTTCACTCCGCTCAACGGGCTCGGCACGCCCTCGAAAAGCCTGACGGGGCGGATGTTGGCATAGAGATCGAGTTCGAAGCGCAGCCTCAGCGTGAAATCCAGGCCTGCTTCGGTCCCATCGGGATGGATGACGCCCGGCAAGCCGCCCGCACCATGCAGGATGGCGTCCGCCTCGCGGCAGGCCTGGAAGGTCGGCTCGGGAAAGCTCTGGCCGGTCTTCAGGAAATGCTCGGCTCCGGCCGGGTATTCGCTGAAGTGCAAGGGGCTGCCGGGACCGAGCGCTGCTTTCACCACTTGAACCGCTGCGGCGCAGACTTCCGGGCCGATGCCGTCGCCATGCACCACGGCGATTTCGTAGACAGGCTTCATCGCCAACTCCCAAATGGTCTAACGCTCAGATGCACTTGCCGCCATCGACGTTGAGGTCGACGCCGGTGATCATGCTGGCCTCGTCGGAGCACAGGAATGCCGCGGCGTTGCCCATGTCCGCCGGCGTAGACAGCCTGCCGATCGGAATGGTGGCGACGACGCGGGCGCGGTTCTCTTCGCCGGAGCCGATGAAAGTGGACAGAAGTGGCGTGTCGCCGGCAACCGGATTGATGGCGTTGACGCGGATGCCGAAGGGGGCGAGTTCCACGGCCATGGCCCGGGTGGCGGCAATCGCCCAGCCTTTGGAAGCATTGTACCACGTCAAATTCGGGCGCGGCGAGACGCCGCCGGTGGAGGCGACGTTGAGGATGGCGCCTGATTTGATGGATTTGAAATGCGCGACGACCGCACGGGCGCCATTGTAGATGGATCGCATGTTGACGTTGGCGATCCGGTCGAACATCTCTTCGTCCATCGTCTCGAGCGCCAAGGGCGGCTGGGCCACGCCGGCATTGTTGACCAGTATGTCGAGACCGCCAAAGGCCGAGCGGGCCAGGTCTGCCGCCGCTTCGAAGCTTCCGAGTGTCGAGACGTCGCCAGTGATTGGCCGCACATTTTCGCCGGCTTCGGCAGCAACGCGAGCCGCGGCGGCCTCATCACGGTCCATCAACACGACCAGCGCACCTTCGGTGACGAATTTCCTGACGATGCCTTCGCCAAATCCCGAACCGCCGCCCGTGACGATAGCGACCTTGCCAGCAAGTCTCATATCTGTTCCTCCGTTGCCGGCACCATCGGGGAAGTCGCGTGCATTGCACAGTCCGATTATCTGAACGCCCTTTTAGCTTTCCTTGTTTGAGGTCGACCGGCGTGGGAGTCATAGTCGCCACGGAATTGTGAGGAGGAAGAGATGACGCTGAATTTCGACCCGCGGGCGAAGGCCACGGCGCTCTACCATGGCGAATTCCGGCCGATGTTCGTCGGCGGCAAGTGGGTTCCGGCACAATCCGGCCAGGAGATGCAGGCGCTCAACCCGGCGACTGGCGAAGTGCTGGCCACCGTGCCGCGTGGCTCGGCGGCCGACATCGATGCGGCGGTGGACGCTGCGCGCACGGCCTTCGAAGGGCCGTGGTCAAAATTCTCGCCCTACGAGCGGCAGTGCGTGCTTCTGCGCATCGCCGATCTCTTCGAGACCCATTGGGAAGAACTCAGCGTTTCCGACACTCTCGACATGGGACTGCCGATCACGCGCACGCTCGCCAACCGGCGGCGCGTCATCGGCATGCTGCGCTTCTATGCGGGCATGGCGACCGCGCTGCATGGCGAATCCATAGACAATTCGATCCCCGGCGAGATCGTCTCGTTCACAAGGCGCGAGCCGGTAGGCGTTGTCGGCGCGATCATCCCCTGGAACGCTCCGACCGCGGCGTCGATCTGGAAGATCGCGCCGGCGCTCGCCACCGGCTGCACCATCGTGCTGAAGCCCTCGGAGGATGCTTCGTTGACGCCGCTGCTGATCGCCAGGCTGATGCAGGAGGCCGGCGTTCCCGACGGCGTCGTCAACGTCGTCACCGGCACCGGGACAGAGGCCGGGGCGCGGCTCGCTGAACATCCCGACGTCAACAAGATCGTCTTCACCGGCTCGACGCTGACCGGCCAGGCCATCGCGCGGGCGGGCGTGACCAACCTCAAGCGCGTTTCCCTGGAGCTCGGCGGCAAATCGCCGATCATCGTCTGCCGCGATGCCGACATCGACAAGGCGGTTCCTGTCGCCGCGATGGCTGTGTTCGTGCATTCGGGCCAGATCTGCATCGCCGGTTCGCGGCTTTTCGTGGCCCGCGAAATCCATGACGAATTCGTGCGCCGGGTCGCCGAGTTTACCGGCAGGCTTCGCATCGGCCATGGCATCGAGGCGGAAACCGAAATCGGCCCGCTCATCAATGCCAGGCAGGCCGGCAAGGTGGTGGGCTATATCAAGGCCGGCCGCGACGAAGGCGCGGAACTGATGGCGGGCGGCTCGCGACTGACCGGCGGGCCCTACGACGGCGGCAATTTCATCGCGCCGACTGTCTTCGGTGCGGTGTCGGACAAGATGACCATCGCGCGTGAAGAGATCTTTGGTCCGGTGATTTCGGCGATGCCGTTCGACACGCTCGACGAAGCCGTGGCGCGGGCCAATGCGACGCCCTATGGCCTGGCGGCCGGCATTTGCACCAGTCATCTTGGCACCGCCCACAAGCTCGCCCGCCGCATCAAGGCCGGCTCGGTATGGGTCAACATGTACCACGCCATCGACCCGGCGGTGCCGTTCGGCGGCATGAAGATGTCCGGCTACGGCCGCGAGGGCGGCATCGAACATCTGCATGAATATCTGGAGACCAAGTCGATCTGGATCCAGACCGACTGAGGGTGCGCTGATATTCAGGTGAGGCCGGGCTGCCAATGGCGGCATTCCCAGCGCACCATTCTCGGCGCTCGTGCAAGGTGCCTGTCCGAAGGCGCGACGCTCAGTTTGCAAGTTCGCGCAAATTGGTGCGGATGAGGTTCATCAGCTGTTCGGAGAAGGAGTGGTGCACATAGCCCCGCGCGGTGATGATGCCGACCGAGCGGTGGGCGTCGCGATGGTCGATCGGCACCACCCGCATACGCTCGTCATTGCGCGAAATGGCGATGCCGGGCACCACGCAGACGCCAAGTCCCGAACACACCAGTGCCACCGCCGTCTGTGCGCTTTCGACCTCGTATTGCGGCTTGAACTCGATGCCTTCCGCCGCCGTCAGCCGATCGACAAGGCCGCGCACGGCGGTCTTGCGGTTGAGCAGGATGAGCGGATAGCGCAGCAGGTCGGAGAGCAGCAGCTTCTTTTCGCCGCCGTATATTTCCGTGGGGATGCAGGCCATCAGCGGATCGTCGAGGATGGACTCGAACTGGAAGTCCGTCAGGTTTGGCAGTTCCGGGCCGATGTAGAACTCGACCTCCTGCTGTTGCAAAAGGCCAAGCGCGGCCTGCGGCGGACTCTCGATGACCTCGACGATGCTGCGTGGATAGCGCAACTTGAATGTCGCCAGGATATCGCCCAGCCGGCTTGCCGCGAGCGTCGGGGCGCAGGCGATCTGCACTTTGCCCTTGCGACGAGCGGCGACCTCCGTCAGGCGGTCGAGGCTGGTCTGCACCTGTGACATCACGTTGGCGATCTCCTCGAACAGGATCTGGCCTTCCGGCGTCAGGCTGGCACGCTGTGCGGTGCGGATGAACAGCGAGATGCCGATCTGCTCCTCAAGGTCGCGAATCTGCATCGAGACCGCCGATGGCGAACGGTTGCTCTCCTCGGCAGCACGTCGGAAGCTGCCGTTTTCGGCGGCAAGCAAGAACGTCTGCAGAAGTTTGAGGTTGACGCTGGGCATATCCGCTCGGGCAGGGTGATCTGACCCCTGACCTATTCAGACGCGGAACCGATTGCAAGGCAATAGGGCAGGCCAGACATTGGTCCTGGCTTGGCCGGCAAAAGTGTCTCTCTTGTCGAGCCGCTCAATGAACCGCGGCGAACATGACGCGTTCCTCGGTGGCCTCCGAAAGCATCATCTCCTCGACCACGCGGCCGCGCTTGACCACCAGAATGCGATCCGAAACGGCGAGAATTTCAGGCAGGTAGGACGAGATGACAACGACGGCCATGCCTTGCTCAGCGAGATCGCTGATGAGCTGGTGGATCTCGACGATGGCGCCGACGTCGACCCCGCGTGTCGGCTCGTCGAAGATCACCAGCCTCGGCTTCTGAATCAGCGATTTGGCGATCACGACCTTTTGCTGGTTACCGCCGGAGAGCTCGATCATCCGGGCTCGGTCGCTGGTCTGCCGCAGGCTCAGACGTTCGCCCCATTCGCGGGCAAGTTGCCTGGCTCGCGCCAGCGACACCATGGAGACGGGATTGGCGCCCTCGGTCAGTTCACCCATTTGCAGGTTCTCGCCCGCGGTCATGGTTTCGAAGAAACCGTCGACCTTGCGATCCTCGGTGACATAGACGATGCCGTCGCGCACCGCAGGCCTGGGCACCCGATAGCGCACCGACTTGCCGAGCAGGCGGATCTCGCCGCCGTGGAAGATGTTGCGCTTCAACAGTCCGGCGACGACCTTGGCCATTTCGGTGCGGCCGGCGCCGACAAGGCCGAACATGCCGGTGACCTGGCCTGAAAACACCGAGAAGGAAGAGTTGCGCACCAGGCCGGCGCAGGACAGATTCTCGACCGAAAGCACCTTGTCGCCATAGGGGCGCGCCGTGCGCTTGACCTCGCCATGCAGCGTTTCGGTGAGCGTGCGGCCGACCATGGCCTGCACGATCGAGGCGCGGGTGAAGCCCTTGGCCTCGCCGGACGCGACGATCTCGCCATCGCGCATGACCGTGATGCGGTTGGCGACGGCAAGCGCCTCTTCCAGCGCATGGGTGATGAAGATGACGGCGATGCCCTCCTTCACCAGCCGCTGCAAAAGTTTGAAGAAGTGGCTCTTCTCTTCAGGCGTCAGCGTCGCGGTCGGCTCGTCGAAGATGATGACGCGGGCCTTGTGGTGGACGGCGCGCGCGATCTCCACCATCTGCTTGTGCGCCGCGCCCAGCGTGCTGACCTGCGCGGACGGGTCGACCTGGAAGCCCATGCCGGCGAGGAACTGCCGCGCCTGAATGTAGAGGCCGCGCAACCGGTTGAACATCTTCTCTTCGCCGAGATAGAGATTCTGCGCCACGGTCATGGCCGGCACCAGGTTGGTTTCCTGGAACACCATGGCGATGCCGGCGCGCAGCGCTTCGGCGGGCGTGGCGAAGGACACATCCTTGCCGTCGAAGGTCATCTTGCCCTCGGTCAGCTTGAAGACACCGGCCATGACCTTGGTCAGCGTCGACTTGCCGGCGCCGTTTTCGCCGAGCAGCGCGTGGATTTCTCCTTTGCGCAGGTCGAAATTGACATTCTTGAAGGCCGGAATGCGCGCGAATGCCTTGGCGGCATTCCTGAGTTCAATGATGTTGGCGTCCGACATCGCTTAGCCTCGCTTGCCGCTGGCGGCGCTCGCCACGCGCACGATCCTCGATCCGCCGCGCGAGGCGACCAGCAGATCATCGCCCAGCTCGCAGGCGCTCAGCGTCCCGTGCACCTTGCCGTCTGCGCGCGAATGGAAACTCGACAGCGGCTTCATGTTCTCGTCGCAAAGAACCACCAGCCCGTAGGACCTTGTCACCGCGTATGGCTTCAGCACGTTCATCTGCTTCAACTGGCTGCCTTGCATGGGCTCGCGATAGTCGCGCCATGAGCCGAGCGACGGCGCCATCCAGTAGGCCTCCGGGACTTCCGCCAGCATGCGGGTGCGGTAGGTCTCCTCGCGCAGGATGAACTCCACCAGTTGGTTGCGCACGGAATAGAAGGTCAGCCAATAGCCGGCGTTGAAGGCCGGGGCGATGCGGGCGGGGTAGGCCGGCAGATGCTCCAGCACGGGCAGCGTCGCCGTGGTGGCAAGGTCGATCGCCAGCACGCGGTGGCGCCAGGCCTCCGAAACGTAGATGCGGTTGGAGCCGGTGGTGGCGATGCCGGCCGGCCAGGCCAAGCCGTCCCTGACAAGCTCCAGCCGGCCGTTTTTTAGATCGAGCCGCCAGACCGAACCGGACACGCTCTTCTGCATCAGGTCGCGACGCCAACTGCTCGCCGGCACTGAGGCCGAACCGTTGGCCACCAGCAAGGTGTTGCTGTCGAGGAAGGTGAGAGCGGTGATGCAGGAGAGGCGCCGAGCCTCCTCACCCGTCGCCTCGCGCCCGTCATGCAGGCCGCCGTGGACGACGACGCCCTTGCCGTCGATGGCCATCGCGGTCATGCCGCGGGCATGGGCGAGTGCGGTGATCTCGCCCGGAAATTCCTGCAAGGTTTCGGCATGGCCGTCGGCGCTAAAGCGCATCAGCCGGTTGGCGCTGCTTGCCAGAATGCCCTTTTCGGTGCGTACGAGATTGTCGGCCTCGGCGAGGCCGGCGAACGGCTCGGCTTCCTCCAGTCCTTGGTTGGGCAGCAACGGCCCGTCGAGCGTCGGCACGGTCACTGCCCACTCGCCACGGCCGAGAAAGCGGTCAAGAAGCTGGCTCAAACCGCTCATGGCTTTTTGCCCCAGTAGGAATCCGAGCTGAACCAGTCGGGATCGACGCCTTTCAAGGGCAAGGTGCCCATGCGGTTGTTGAAGATGCCGCAGAGATAGAGGATGCCCTTGTGCTCGCGCATCGAGGTGATCATCGGATGCTTCTCGCCGGCCTGGTCCCACAGGCTTTCGAGGATCTGGCCGTTCTCGTCGAAGCGCAGCACGCAGCCGGTGTTGAGATTGGGCATCAGCCACGCGTCTTCCGATACGCGCCGCGCCATGCGACGGCGGAAGCTCGGCATTTCAAGCGAGAGATCCAAGGCCGGCGTGCGCATGCCCATCAGGGCCAGCCAGTAGGTACCGTCGGAGGCGCGGTTGATGTTGTCGGGATAGCCGGGCAAGCCCTCGATGACGCGCTCGACCTGGCCTTTCTTCGGGCCATCGAAATAGTAGCGGCTGATGCGGCAGGCCCAGCTTTCGGCGAACAGCACCGACTGGCCGTCGAAGGCCGTGCAGATGCCATTGGGGAAGACGAGGTTCGACAGCAGTGTGCGTGTCGAACCGGATTTGGGATCATGGACGATGATGCGTCCGTTGCCGCGGCTTTCCAGCGCGTCGGCATACCAGTCATGCATTTCGAAGCGCACTGTCGCTTCCGAGAAGACGATACGGCCGTCCGGCAGGATGTCGCAGTCGTCGGCGAGCTTCATGGTCGAGTCGTCGACCACCGAGGTCAGTGAGCGGTTGGTTTCGGCGGTCAGCAGCTTTACGTCGCCGGCCGGCGAGACCTGATAGAGGCCCATGCCAGCGACGCAGATGACGAGGTTGTCGTCGCGGTCGAAAGCCATGCCGAGCGGCGAGCCGCCAATATGTGCGAACACTTCGCTATCGGTGTAATGGGGCGGCTGGAAGCGCAGGATCTCGCCCTGGCGGCTGCCGGTGTAGAGACGGTCCTGCCGGTCGAAGATCACATCCTCCGCGCCATCGAGAACGCCGAGGCCGATGACGCCGACGTCCTTCAACCGGTCATTCACCGCCATTGGCGCGCCGGGCGCGGTCGAGATCGCCTGCGGCATCTTGGCGAAGGTTGGCGAGATGTAGACGCTGCGCAGGATCTTGTGGCGGTTCTTCACCCAGCGAACGTCGAGAAGCACCGACAAAAGCAGCACGATGCCGAGGATCAGGAAATTGACCGGGCCGGGCACGGCCAGCGCAAGCAGACTGTTCGACAGGACAAGCACGAAGACGGTGCCCATCAGCGCCTTGGCGACCGAGCCGCGCCCGCCGCCTAGCGAGATGCCGCCGAGCACGGTCGCGGTCAACACCTGCAGTTCGAGACCGGTGCCGATGTCGGAAGCGGCACTGCCGATGCGGGCCGAGAAGAAGAAGCCGGAGAGCGCCACCAGTACCGAGCACAAGACATAGGCGCTGAACAAGATGAAGCGCACATTGATGCCGGCATTGTAGGCAGAGCGGCGCGCGCCGCCGACCGCGAACAGCCGCCAGCCATAGCGGGCGCGCGACAGCACGAGATGGATGATCAGCGCGATGACGACGAACACCACAAAGGACGTCGGCACGCCCCAGATCGTACCGAAACCAAGAAAATCATAGGCTGGCGAGTCCGGACCGCTGGTGACGATCCGGGTCGAGACCTGGGGAAAGACGATGTCGAAGGTCGAGCGGTAGATGATGAGCGTCACCAGCGTGGTGAGAAACGCCCGCATGCGCAGAAAGCCAACCAGGAAGCCGTTGATGGCGCCGCAGACGACGCCGAGGCCCAGGCACGCCAACAGGCCGGTACCAAAGCTCCACTGCTCGACATTCATCCCATAGAGCGTGACCAGCACGGCGAGCGCGAAGGTCGACCCGACAGACAGATCGATGCCGCCTGACACCATGACGATGGTCATGCCGAGCACCACAAGGCCAAGCTCGGCGGTCTGGCCGCTGAGATTGGTCAGCGTCGCCAGATCGAAGAAGCCCGGCACGATCGAGCCGAAGATCGCGCACAAAATCACCAGCGCCGTGAAGGGGATGACGCTGTCGATCCACTTCTTGGTCAGGATCTCCCCGACCACGTGGTCGGGGAGCAGGCGGTAGCGCCAGCGCACAAGGCTTTCAGCCATGCTCATCAAGGAAGTCCGTTACTTGAGCTCGTCCAGCTTCCAGCAATTCCTGCCGGTCGCATTGGCCTTGTCGACGCGGGTGATCGGGCCGAAGAAGATGGTCTTCTCGCTGCCCGCCTGCCGGCCGGGCTGCTGCAGCAGCTCGGAAATCTGTTGTGCTGCGATCTCGGCCTGGATCGGGGCATTAAAGTTGAAGATCACGTCGAGCAGCCCGTTCTTGATGCTCTCGCAGCCCGTGGCGCTGCCCGCGCCATTGGTGACGATCGTCACCTGGTCCTGCTTGCCGGCGGCCACGACGGCGGCACCGGCGCCGACCTCAGCATTATCCCAGATGCCCATGATGCCGCACAGGTCCGGATGCTGCTGGAGGACCGTCTCGGTGATCTGGCGGGCCTCTTCGCTCATGTAATCGGCCGGCTGGTCGGAGACGAGCTGCAGCTCGGGATTGGCCTTCAGCACCTCGTCGATGCCGGTGCGCATGTAGATGTTGGCGGCACCCGTCTGGACGCCGGCGAGCCAGACCACCTTGTGCGAGACGGCATTGGGCCCGGTGCAGTGCTTGGCCAGTTCGCCCATTTCGAGACGGCCCATTTCGATCCAGTCGTTGCCGACATAACTGTCCGTCTGGGTGGCCGACTGCATGTTGACTTGCAGCACCTTGATGCCGGCCGCCTGCGCCTGTTTCAACAGGCGTGCGTAGGTCTGGACGTCGGGGTTCTGCACGATGATCAGGTCCGGCTTCTCGGCGATGGCGCCCTGCATGGCGCGAATGCCGGCATTGGTGTCGCCGGAGGGATCGCGCACTTCGAGGCTGAAGCCGTAGCGAGCGGCGTGACGCTGCCACACCACCACCCAGGCCTGGTTGAGGTCCATGCCCTGCGAGATTGGCACGAAGATGACCTTCTTGCCCTTGAGCGCCTCGAGATAGGTAGAGCGGCCGACCTGATCGGTTTCCTGCGCCGTGGCGATTTTCGCCGCGCCCAGCAGCGCCAGCGCTGTCATGCCCGCGAGCAGGCAGTTCTTGAACAACTTCATGGTATCCTCCCAGATTTATGTCTCGGTTCTTGTTCAGATGTCGCCGCTTTGCGAGGTCTGCTCGTCGCGCGGATTGATGATGGCGTCGATCGCCAGCGCGCCCAGCAGGATCACGCTCTTGATCAGGTTCTGGCTGGTGTAGCTGAAGTTCAGGATCGTCATGCCGTTGGTCAGGATGCCGACCAGGATGGTGCCGACGATGACGTTGCGTACGCCGCCCTGGCCACCGGAGAGGCCGATGCCGCCCAGCACGACCACCAGCAGCACGTCATAGATCAGGCTGGAATTGTAGAGGCGCGTGTCGATGCCGGTGACCAGCCCCAGCATGATGATGCCGGCGATATAGGCAATGAGGGCGCTGATGACATATTGCGTCACGATGATCGGGCGCGTCGGCAGCCCGGTCGTGCGGGCCGCGTTCGGGTTGTCGCCAGTAGCATAGACCAGCCGGCCGAAGCGGGTCTTCCTCAGGAAAAAGCCCATGAGCGCGGCCACCGCCGCGAAGATGATCACCGACATCGGGATGCCGAGGATGGTTCCGTTGCCGACGAATTTCAGCCAGCCGATATCGGAGGGGGCATAGAGCACGTCGGACGCAAAGACGATGCGGCCAGAGCCGTAGACCGAGGACGCGATGGCAAGGGTGGCGAAGATCGGCGGAATTTCGGCCACCGCCACCATGACGCCGGTGAACAGGCCGATGGCCGCGACCAGGATGGCCCCGAAGACGACGGCCAGCGTGAAGTCGACGCCCCAGGTGGAGATCCAAATACTGAAGGCGACGCCGACGACCATCACCGCCACCATGGTCAGGTCGATGCCGCGCCCAACGACGATGAGCCCCATGCCGACGGCCAGCGTGCCCAGGATCGAGACATTCTTGAGAATGGCAAGGATGTTGCCTTGGCTCAGGAAATTGTTGAGCGTCGCCGAGAACACCAGGAAGAGGACGGCCGAGATCGCGCCGACGACGAGTTCCTGGGACATTTTGATGCCCAAGCGCGCGGTGTCGGATTTGCCCGAACCAGCCAAGTCAATTCCTCCCTCGCTGCCGGTTTGAACCAGCGGCGTGCCAAAGCGGCCTTGCCCCAGGGCTTTGCCGCGACGACGTTCCTCCACAGCCCTAAGCCGGCTGCTTGCGTAAAGACCATCGCGGCTCAGGGCGGCAGGGGCAATTTCGATTTTCTGATGCGCTGTGCAGTTCGTCAGTGTGGAAAAAGAGGATGAGGAATCGTCGGTTGTGTGCTCTGCCGGATTTCACCTGTCGCAAAGCTCAGCCCGATGCCGGCAGCGTGCCGCGATCCCCGTGACGGTACTTTCCTGAGTGACGGGAATGTCAAGTAAGGCACAAGCGGGCCCTGCTCTCCCTGGGTTTCCGTCCTACAGGCCGTTTCCATCGATCATCGCCATCAGGCAATCGCCAGCTTGTGTGCCGCTGATGCCCAGATCACGCACGCTGTTCATGTGGTTTCGGTCATTCAGGCGGAGGTCGCTGACAGGGTGCCCCTGCGCGCGCAAGCGCTTTCCGAAGTCGGCGGCCTGCTGGTGAAAAGGTGACGTTTCCTGATCTCCGACGAGAATGGTCGCTGCCGTCTCCGGGTCATGCCACCGCGTCATTGGGGTGAAGGCAGCTGCCTCCTCATCGGTGATGCCGATTAACGGCTGGAGGAAGGAGGTCTGAAGGGGCTTGAGGTCGTAAAGGCCGCCTAGCAGCAGCGCCGCACGTATGCGCGACGGCATTGGCGCCTTTTCGAACAGGAATGTGGCCAGGTGCGCACCCGCCGAATGACCACTTACGCTTAGCCGGGCAGGGTCGCCGCCATGGGCGGCTATATTGTCCAGCACCCATTGTTTGGCACGCCGGATCTGGTCGACGATTGCCGCCATCCTGAATTCGGGCATCAGCGCATAATCGACGATGACCGCGATCGCCCCAGCTTTGGTGACTGTGTTCGCTACATAAGAATAGTCGCTTCTGGAGAACATGCGCCAGTAGCCACCATGGATGAAGATGTGCACGGGAAGATCCCTGCGCACACCGGGCGGAAAGAACAGGTCCAACCTTTCGGCCTCGCCCTCGCCATAGGCGATACCCGCCGATATCGGCAGGGTCGCCCGGGTTTCGGCGCTGCGAGTCACTATGTCGGCCACGATATCGTCAAAATCGGCCACATGGTCGCGCGTGCGGAAAGGGTCCTTTGACATGACTGCCGGTTCAGAAGGTGACGGCAATATATTTAGCCTCCATGAACTCGGCGATGCCGTGGTGCTGGCCGCCTTCGCGGCCAAGGCCGCTCTGCTTGACGCCTCCGAATGGTGCGGCCGGATCCGACATCAGTCCCCGGTTGAGGCCGATCATGCCGGCCTCGATCCCCGACGCCACCCGCATGCCGCGCCCAACATCGCGTGTGTATATATAAGCGGCCAGGCCATATTCCGTGTTGTTAGCATGGGCGATGGCCTGGGCCTCGGTGTCGAAGCGTGTGATAGGTGCCACCGGGCCGAAAATCTCCTCGTGCGCCATCTCCGCATCCGGCGGCACCTCGGACAGCACTGTTGGCGGATAGAAGAATCCTTCTTCCTCCGAAATCGCCCCGCCGCAAAGCACCTTGGCTCCCCGGCCCACCGCGTCCTTGACCAGGCGATCGATCTTGTCGACAGCCTTTCTGGTGATCATCGGCCCGCACTCGGTGTCGGCATTCGGGCCCGCCCCCACCTTAAGTGCCGCCATGCGCTTGCGGAGCCCGTCGGCAAAAGCATCATAGATTCCCGATTGCACATAGAGGCGATTGGCGGCGGTGCAGGCTTCGCCGGCGTTGCGCATCTTGGCGATCATCGCGCCATCGAGGGCGGCGTC
>NZ_RZPB01000630.1:0-3541 GCF_003998535.1 Mesorhizobium sp. M7A.F.Ca.AU.002.02.1.1
CCGGCGTGAATTCCGGAAGCCGCTCGCGCGCCTCCGCCGACTGGGAGACGCGATAGCGACCGAAATGCCAGCGTCGGATGACGCGGCAGATGTCGCTTGGCCGCTGGAAGCCGAGGCCGTGCAAGGTCTGCAGCGTATCGGGATCGTCGACATCGCCGGTGAAGACGAGATTGCCGATGCCTGTCGACAGTTCGGGTGCTGTTTCGAACAGTGCCGCGTAGTGGCGTTCGACCTGCTGCAACGAGGCGCGAAACGCCTGGGAAAAGGCAGAAGCATCGGCAAAGGCGAGCATGCGGGCGATGCGCTCCAAGCCTTCATCATCTTCCGGCAGCGTGTGGGTCTGCTCGTCGGCAACCATCTGCACGGCATGTTCGACGCGGCGCAGGAACCAGTACTGGCGGGCGAGCGCATCGCGCGCCTCGGTGGTGATCCAGCCGCGTGTCGCAAGCTCGCCGAGCATCGGCACGGTCTCGCGGCCACGCAGTTCAGGGAAGCGTCCGCCGGCGATAAGCTGCTGGGTCTGGACGAAGAACTCGATCTCGCGAATGCCGCCGCGGCCGAGCTTGACGTTGTGGCCCTTGACCGCGATCTCACCATGGCCCTTGTGGGCGTGGATCTGACGCTTGATCGAATGGACGTCGGCAATCGCCGCGTAATCCATGTATTTGCGCCAGATATAGGGCTGAAGCTCCTTGAGGAAGGTAGCGCCCGCGGCCAGATCGCCAGCCACCGGACGTGCCTTGATCATGGCGGCGCGCTCCCAGTTCTGGCCGCGCGCCTCATAGTAGCGCAGTGCCGCCTCAACCGGGATCGCCAGCGGTGTCGAACCGGGGTCGGGGCGCAGCCTCAGATCGGTGCGGAAGACATATCCGTGCTCGGTGCGGTCCTGCAGGATGCGAACCAGGCGGCGCGTCAGCCGCGAAAACAATTCGGTGGCGTCGAGCGGGTCGACGACCGCCGGTGCTTCCGGATCGAAGAAAACCACCAGATCGATGTCCGAGGAAAAATTCAGCTCATGTGCCCCGAGCTTGCCCATGCCGAGCAGGATCCAACCCGACTGTTTCGACGGGTTGTCGACATCCGGCAGTTTGAGTTTGCCCTGGCCGTGCGCGTCGCGCAGCAGGAAGTCGACGGCGGCACGGGTACAGGCGTCAGCGAGGTCGCTCAACCGCCGGACCGTCAGCGCCGTTTCGGCCTCGCCGGCAAGATCGGCCAGCGCGATGAGGAAATGCGCCTCCGCCTTCCACTGGCGCAGCTCCATCATCAGGCCGGATTCCGAAAGGGTCTCCGCCAAATGCGCCAGGTCTATGGCGGCGCCGATCGCTTTCAGCCGAGCCTCGATTGTCTGCTCGAACAGCCCGTCCAGGATTTGCGGCCGGCGACGTGCCGTATCGCGCAGGAACGGCGACAGATCGAAGACGGCGGCGAGGAAATCCTGGCCCTCCCCTTTGCCGGCCAGAAACTTGGCCAGCCGCGTCAGCCCTTCTTCGCGTGCGGCGGACGCGATCTCGGCCAGTTCCAGCCGCGCACGGTCCTCGTCCAGCGGAACAAGCCTGGCCGCCGGCTTCAGCAGCCAATCTTTCGCTCTCGCAGTCGTGCTCATCAGTGATCCTCCCGAACCGGGAAACTCATGACCACGGATAGTCCAGGATTGCCAGGCAAGAGTTCAAGCCGGCCATTGTGGAATGTCATGACCGCCTTGGCGAGGCTGAGGCCAAGACCGGAACCCGGTTGCGAACGGCTCTTCTCCAGCCGCACGAAACGTTCCGTGGCACGCGCGCGGTCGCCATCGTCGGGAATGCCGTGGCCATTGTCGGCAACCGACAGGCGAACGTCCGCACCGGTTCGCTCGAGCGTGACGCGCACCGCCGGCTGGGCATTGGCGCCGGTGGAATATTTGATGGCGTTGTCGACGATGTTCGACAGCGCCTGACCGATCAGTTCGCGGTTGCCGTTGACGGACACCGCCTCGTGCGCGTCTGCTTCCAGCGACACGCCCGCCTCTTCCGCCACCGGCTCATAGAGCTCGACGACATCGCGTACGGCTTCCGCAAGATCGACGCGGTTCGTATTTTCAGACGAGTAGCCAGCCTCCAGCCGGGAGATCATCAGGATGGCGTTGAAGGTTTTTATCAACTGGTCCGACTCGGCGATGGTGCCTTCCAGCGCCTGCCGGTAGTCGGTGGGCTTTTGCTTGCCCGAAAGCGTCGCTTCGGCCCGGTTGCGCAGCCGGGTCAGCGGCGTCTTCAGATCATGCGCGATGTTGTCGGAAACCTGCTTCAAGCCTTCGTTCAGCGTGGCGATCCTGGCCAGCATGGCATTGAGATTTTCGGAGAGCCGGTCGAACTCGTCGCCAACCCCCGTCACCGGCAGCCTGCCCGACAGATCGCCGCCCATGATGCGACGGCTGGCTTCCGACACGCTGTCGATGCGCTTCAGCGCAGCGCGGCCGACAAAAAACCAGATCAGCAATCCGCCCAGCCCCATCATGCCGAGCGCCAGCATCAGCGCACGGCGGATGACGGCACGAAACCGTTCCGGCTCGCCAAGGTCGCGGCCGACCAGCATGATCATCTGGTTCGGCAGCCGCAGCACCAGCGCAATGGCGTTGTGGCCTTTTTCGCCCTGCGCCTGCGCATCGTTCTGCTCGGATTGGGTGGTGGTACCCTGCTCGGCGGGAAGGTTGCGCAGGCGCTCGAGCTCTCCCTCGCCAAAGCGCTGATAAGAGAACGGACTGCTGGTCCAGCCTTCGGTTTCGAGAACGCCAGGTTCGAGGCTCTGCACGTTGCCGGTCAGGATCTGGCCGTTGGCGTCGGCGATCAGGTAAAGGTTTGCGCCGGGCTGGCGCGAGCGCGCTTCGACCACGCGGACCAGTACCGGCAGGCCACCGCGCTGATAGGCGCGGGCAAGGCCGAGCACTTCGTCATTGATGGTCTCCTGCGTCTGCGCGGTCAGCATTCGCGCCGACAGCGAGGTCATGTAGAAGACGAGCGCCACCGCGCAGAGCGCGAAGAGCAGGAAGTAGAGCGCCGAAAGCCGCGCTGCCGTCGTCTTCATGATGGCGGGCACGGAAAGAGCCATGCCGCAGCTAACCACTCTTCAGCATATAGCCGGCGCCGCGAACCGTATGCAGGATGGGCTTGTCGAAGCCCTTCTCTATCTTGCCGCGCAGCCGGGAGACATGGACGTCGATGACATTGGTCTGCGGATCGAAATGGTAGTCCCAGACATTTTCCAGCAGCATGGTGCGCGTCACCACCTGGCCGGCATGCCGCATCAGATATTCGAGCAAGCGGAACTCACGCGGCTGCAGCGTTATCTCGCGTGACGCACGGCGGACCGAATGCGACAGCCTGTCGAGTTCGAGATCGCCGACGCGGTAGACGGTTTCCGCTTCCTTGGCACTGGCGCGCCGGTTCAGCACCTCGACGCGGGCGAGAAGCTCGGAGAAGGCATAGGGCTTTGTCAGGTAATCGTCGCCGCCGGCGCGCAAACCCGTGACCCGGTCATCGACCTCGCCGAGCGCCGACAGGATCAGCAC
>NZ_RZPB01000631.1:0-3539 GCF_003998535.1 Mesorhizobium sp. M7A.F.Ca.AU.002.02.1.1
AGCCAGGGCTTCACCGTGTGTCGGTCCGACGAGACGATATCCACCGGGCTCATCGCCAACAGGCTGCGCTGGTGGCCGCTGGCTACCCCTGCGGCAAAGCCATCGGCTACGCCAGGCTGGATCGCCCATTGCGTTGCACCGCTGGCCAGCACCGCGCTGAGCATGATAGACGCCGCCATGGCGCGCCAATCGAATGAGCCGAAGTTGCGCGCCGACCACCCCGTTCGATTTGCCTTCGCTGGTGCCGTCGGCGATTTGGGGCGCAGTACCTCGACATTGCCGGCAGCAGCCATGGCTGCGATGCGCGCGCTGAAGGCGTCGCTGACTTGCGGCTTCGGAAGTCCGGCCACAGCCCCTTGCAAGGCCATGACGCGGGCATGTTCGGCCGCCAGCTTGGGGTCGGCGGCTATGCGCCGCTCAACGGCTATGGCCGCGGCGGCGTCAAGCTCGCCATCGACCAGCGCGTGCAGCATCAGGTTCATGCCTGCGGCATCCTCGGGCAATCCGTCGTTGTGCGCGCTCATTGCGCCCTCCCAAGGCCAGAGATCAGCAGGCCACGCGCCCGCGCCAGCCGTGACATCACCGTACCCATCGGCACGCCTAGCATGGCCGCGATATCGCGGTAGGCGAGGCCATTGATGTCGCGCAGCACGAGGGTTTCGCGAAACGGCTGCGGCAGGGCGGCGATCGCGGCTTCGAGTGCTACGGTATCTGCCTTGGCGATCAGGGTCGCCTCCGGGCTCTCGCTGTCGGGTGGATCGGCTGCGTGAGCGGAGCTCACCTCGTCGAGATCGGCGAGATCGCCCACCGAGACGATGCTGCGCGGGCGGTTCCGCGCCAGCCATGTGTAGCACGCATTGCGCACGATGGTGAGCAGCCAGGCGCGTGCATTGCCGCCGGCATAACTGGCGATGCTGGCATGTGCCTTCATGCACGCGTCCTGCACGACATCCTCGGCGTCGGTGGCATTGCCGGTTAGCCAACGGGCCAGCGAAAGCGCGTCGGCGAGATGAGGCATTACCACTTCGCTGAAGCGGTCGGCCTGCGCATTGCTGCTTAGCATTGGTGTACCGTGATATGCGCCTCGCCTTGAGTGCCCAGGAAGCGAAGATGGTTCTGTCTTGCAAGCGAACCCAGCGGAAGTATTTAGGGTCGCCAGCTGCGGTGAATGTGAAGGCAACTGTTTCATCGATGTCAATCACACACTGGACCGCAACGATTCATCCACCCCGATGCGTTCTCGCATCCGCGGCGTCTGAGCGCTCTCGATCCCGACTGGGCAGGACGTTTAAGGCAGACAGGCTGGGAGCCGCAAGCGGCCAACGCGTCGCCTTCACCTGGGAATGCGTCGACCATTGCCGTCGCGGTCGTCAGTGTGTGGGGTTGCAGGGGGACGTTCCTTCAAGGTCAATCAGCAGCGTATGCATGGAAGACCAGGGCGGGCGGCGTTTTATTCCCGGATAGCGAAAAATCTTCTTCGCAATGTAAATTGGTCCGCCCGAGCCAGCTTTTCAACGCTCTTTAGCCTGCGATATCAACCTTCCAGCTCAGCCGATCAGAGCCGGTCGAAATTCGGGCATTGCCAGAGCAAGGGTTTTGTCCATCACTTTAGCCAATTTCCGTCTAGCCGAGAATGAGGCGCATGGCGCAGCGCCTGCTTGCCGGCATCCCGTGTTCGATCTCCCGACGCAGTATTTGACGAAGCCGGTCTCCCGCATGCGTCTCGCCCAGCACCTGAAAGCCCAGCTTCGGATAGAAAGGCGCGTTCCAGATCACATCCCGAAACGTTGTCAGGGTGATCGCGACAAGGCGGCGCTCCCTCGCATCTGTGATTGCTTTTTCGAGCAAGGCGCGTCCGATACCTGAGCGTTGTCGGTCAAGGCGCGCAGCTAGTTCCCAGATGTGCAATGTGTCGTCCTGGATCTCCGCGCTCAGGAATGCGACCGTCCGGCCATCCTGCTCCACCGCTACCCAGCATGTGCCCTTGGCGATAAGTTCACGGTGACGCTCGACGGTTTGGTTTTCGTCATCGGCAATCCAGGCCAGCTCCGCAACTTCGCGGTAAGCGTCACCCTCCGACTGTTCGATATCGGGTAGTGCGTCCGCGTCAGCTACCTGCGCTAAATGGTGGTCATGGAGTTGCCGTCGTGGCTTCCAGGGTTCTGCAGAGAATAACGTTGGAGTGTCCCTCCGGCCAATCTGCAAACTCAGCTACACGCACAAAACCGGCCTTTTCATACAATCCTGGCGCCTGGAAATCGTGGCTCTGCACCCAGATCCGCCGAACACCCCTAATGGCAGCCTCGGCGGCGAAGGCGTCCAACAACTTTCGCGCATATCGTCGACGGGATAGATGAACTTGGCGTGCTTCTTTAGGGCCATTCAAGAAACGCGTTTTGGTACGGTTCGCAGCTCGCGATTGAAGACACGACAGCTCGTGCCCCATCACAATGCTACTGGGCTTCAGGTCACGTCGGCTGTGCTCGCAGGCATGGTCTGGGCGCTTGACACCCCGAGGCCGGCATCGTGGAAGTTGAAGATCTGGACTTCCGGCGCTGCCTGGAGATCCAGAAGCCCTATCTTGGCTCTCTCGTTGGTGTCTATACGGACTGGACGCCTGTGGATGGCCGGCCTGGGCTCTTCCCGGAGGACATCGACACATCCGATCCCTGGCAGTTCCGGAATGTGCTGGTTTCATGATAGCCGCCGGGCAGGGCAGCGGCGAAACGGGTTTCTGCTCCGGCAAAGCTGCCGACATGGTTCTCTCCCGGCGCGGAGGCAATTGGCGTGGACCGACGATTCCGTACGGAAGGTCTCGTCCAACTCGAGACGTTAGAGTTGGCAATAAGGAAATTGACCTGATGGATCTCACCACACGGCTTGTCGTCGCGATCGGGCTTGGCGCGCTTCTTATCGGGGCGTTCATTCTCATATAGCCGAATGTGACGTTTCAAACGCCTTTCACGCGTTACATTGCCTGTCGTGCGGCAATTCTGGCGGGACTGGACGGCAGCATCGATTTCTCGTCCTGCCGTCGCTTGTCCGTTGGTCGGATCGCCCTGTGCCTACCCAGAGAAGCGCTTTGACTAAGCGAGCTGCAAGCCCACCGAAGCATGGATCGCCGCAGACGGTTCCCATCGCCCCCGGGGGTCGTTGCGCAGCTAAGCAGCACAAGCACGCAAGCTAGGTGCGTGCTCTATCGCCTCTGGCGCGGTCACGCCTGAGAGTTGCAAGCCGTACGACGCGGCAGAACAGCTGGTTTCAAAATCCGGCATCGACACCGTCGCCAATTCCCATAGCTTGACCACGGCACTGAAAACGCGCTCCCGCCACAGCCGCCGCTACTACGGAAGGTGATGCGATTCTCGCCGGCTCGCCTGCATCCAGAGGGACGAGGACTTCGATCCTGTATTGCTATCGCGACTGCAGTTCGGCTGGGTCATCGGCTGGCACATCCTGCTGCCGGCTATTACTGTAGGATGGCCGCGTTCATCGCGATGCTGGAAGGCCTCAATTTCTTGACCGGAAGGGACATCTAT
>NZ_RZPB01000632.1:0-3538 GCF_003998535.1 Mesorhizobium sp. M7A.F.Ca.AU.002.02.1.1
ACGCAGCGCCGCCTCATCGGCGCGGTCTATCCCGCGGCAGTACCGATACAGGCAGTTGCGGATCGCCTCTCGGTCACGCAGTTCGGTAATTTTCGCGTGGTCGACAGGGTCTGTCGCGAATTGTATGATTGTTTTGTCCTTCCCGATGCCAGTCTGCACTTTGCGTGTGTCTCTCTCTACAACTGAGTTAGCGGGGGGCTCGTCAACTTCCAGAGCTTGTTCGGGGCAGGCTCGTACCCCTTTTGAGGCAAGCAGTTGCTCCCCATCGGCAACATCAATATCACCGGGCAAGATGTAGCCGGCGTCATCAAGCTTGAAGACTCTCGGCGCCCGCGCCCAGCAGCGCGCATGACCCTGGCATCTGGCTTTATGTACGACGACACGCATAGCGAACTCCAATGTCGTTGGCTGAAACTTCAGGACCATTCCAGGATCAGATTCTCGATCCCGAACACATGGCCGCCGAAGGTGATAGGTTCAGTCCCTGTCTTGATCCGAAAGGCTGGGATGCGCGCCAGCCACTCCTCCAGGCCAATGACAATCTCCCGCCGGGCAAGGTGTGAGCCAAGACAACGATGGGGACCATAGCCAAAGGCAGCGTGCCGGTTGTCCTCGCGCGCCAGATCGATCTCATTCGGGCATTCGAATTCCGCCGGGTCACGATTGGCAATCATCGTGGCACAGGAAACATAATCTCCCTTGCGGATCGGCGCGCCTTTGAAGTCGACATCCTTCGTTGCCACTCGGATCATCTGAATGGTCGAATAGGCGCGCAGCAATTCTTCCGCAGCGACGGCAATCCGGTCAGGTTCGCTTCGTAGCAATTCCTGATCTTTGGGGTTGCGCGCGAGATGGGCCAAGTCGAAGCATATGGCTGCTGAGACCGTGTCGAGTCCCGCGACGAACACAAGCACGCCGATGCCACGGACTTCTTCGTCACTGAGCAGACGACCCTCGACCTTTGCCTTCACGATGAAGGTCATGAAATCATCGACCGGCTCCTTGCGGCGCTCGGTGGCAAGTTCGTCGATGAAGGCCACGATCGTCCGGGCTGCGGGTGGTCGTTGCTCCTTATCGCCGTGGAGCAGATCTCTAGCCCAGCCGACAAATGTTTCTAGTCCGTTGTCCGAAAGCCCAATAAAGCGAAGGAAGATATTGACCGCGAACGGAACTGCAAAATCCTTCATGATGTCGCAGCTCGTGCCTGATGCGGCGATCCTGTCGATCAGCTTGATCGCTCGTTCCCGGACAGCCGGCTCCAATGCCATTACCCGCTTTGGCGAAAGCAGCGGATTGAGCAGTGAGCGAAAAACACCGTGGAATGGCGGATCGAGCTCAAGCGGGATCATCGGCCAGCTCTCGCCGAGCACAGAGGCGAAGATGCTGCGATGGCTGGAAAACGTTTCGGTGTCCTGCAGCACCCGGCGCTGGTCGCTCGCGCGAGTGATGACCCAGGTACCCCGACCGTCGCGCGTGTTGCTGGTTGAATAAAAGATCGGAGGCCCGGCATGAACGCAAGCAACCGCTGCATGCGGATCCCCGTTAGCCGTCGGCAACATGCCGGGCGACGTAAACAGGTTGAAGTCCCTCACCATTTCGGGCGGGACATGATCTGGAACCGGCCGCGATTTAACCGCGCCAGAATCGAGAGACCGTTCATGAGATGCTGTCGGCATTTGCATGCAATCGTCGGTGCAAGCTCCGTGCCGAATTCGTCTTTCGATAATCCTTGCCGTTTGCTGGGCAACAGGTGGCGCCTGCGCTGACTTGCTGGTCGGGATTGCAACATTCTTGTCCAGCGTCGGACACAGAATGTAGAATGCTAGACAGCGACTTGGAGCAACTCAACTGGTGGGATCGCTAGCCGATCATGTGCCCGGGGAGCATCCAGTTCGAAAGCTTGCGCTAAGCGGCTTGGTGACTTGGCCGAGGTCACCAGGTGGAAACGACCAACACTTGGGGTGAGCCTAGTGGCGCTCCCCTCGATGATGTCTGGCGGGGTGGTTAGCCGCCTCCGTAGGACAAGATCAGTCTACACGAATGGACTATAGCCTCTCCTCGCATGCCTCATTGGCCGTCCTTCAGAGCCGGCCACACGAGCTTTTGTCTTTCAGCAGGGCGTTTTTCTCGCCAGCTACAGAGCCACACCGACGCCATTAATGAGCGTCCAGTCGACGGGTTGGATGGCCCTGTCCATCTTGCCCAGCACCTTGGCTTAGCATTTGCCGGTGCGGCGGAAGCCTTCAAGACGCAGTTCTTGACCTTCTCCAGATCAGCCTCGGATGGATATCGGCAAGGGTTCAGCTCGTCCTTTTGAACTTGCGCATCTTCGTGTTGGCCAACCCCAGGCCGCCCGACATATTTGCGGTCTATCCGGCACCTCAACTTCGAACAACCTTGCGGCAAGCTCTTGGGATAGCCCACGCTCGTGCCTCCACCACCCGCTCAGCAGAGCCAGATTTGTCGTTGATGGCACGGAACTTGCGGAGTCATTCGCAGATGCGTCACGGACCGAGAGTGTCGTCCCATGAATTCGATCACCAAAAAGGCCGCCCGACGTTGCTGGGACCGCCTGCAATTACCTTATCCCAGAATTGGGAGCAACGGCTTCAAAAGGGATAACTCATCACCTCAATTTTGTCGATCGCGCGGCCATCGAACCGCAGCCATCGATCAGACTTCCGCCTCGTTGCACTCATTGCGACCGCCTTGGTGCTTGCGACAACCGCTCAATTCTGGCTGCCAGGATAACCACATATGGCGACGGAACTTCCTGCTTCAAAGCAATATAGAGATCGTCGATCATCCCCCCATCAAGGCCTCGATCGAGGACACCGCGTTCGGCTTGCTTGGTTCGCAGTGAACAGACCGCACTTCGACGAATGCGATCGATGCGACCGCGCCGAGAACTCTCCCGCATTGTCGACGGTTGGGTCCGTCGGCCCTCCGATGAGGCCTCGGATGCGTCGGGCTCCGAGGCCTCGACTGATGCCGACTGGCCGCCGCCGGAAGGTCTCGCGGCTTTGATCCCCGGCGATGTAGCCACCCCTGCTGCAACAGCTCCTAGCCGGAGAACTCATTCATGACCGAATCGGCGACAGATTTAGTGGACGCGGCTTTGTTCGACCGAGATCGGCTTGACCCAGAAAGTCCCTATCAACGTTCTGGCCCTGCATGGGGTGCCATCATTTCGCTTTCCTTCGGCACCTTCGGGCTTGTGACGGCAGAGTTTCTGCCCGCCAGCGTTCTGACACCGCTCGCGCATGATCTCCGTATCACCACGGGCACGGCTGGACAGGCGCTAACAGCGGCCGCAATCGTCGCGGCGATCTCGGCACCGATAATCGCCATCGTGACAAAGCGTCTGGACCGCAGGGTCGTCATCTGGGCGATGACGCTCCTGCTGATCCTGTCGAACGTTCTGGCGGAGGTTGCGGGGTCGCTGCCGGTTTTGCTGGCGGCACGCGTCGTCCTTGGCATATCGCTTGGTGGTTTTTGGTCAATTTCGGCAGCGTTGGCGATGCGGCTAGTTCCAAGG
>NZ_RZPB01000633.1:0-3537 GCF_003998535.1 Mesorhizobium sp. M7A.F.Ca.AU.002.02.1.1
CGTCCGCCCTGCGCGAGCAGGTGCAGGATGCGCTGTTTCCACAGCGCCGCGCGTCCTCTTGCACGCGCAAAGGACGCTGTGGCACTTATGATTTGGCGCATGATCCTTTCCGAAAATCGATACCGATTTTCGGGGTCATGCGCTGCGCGAAATATCCATGTGAGAGTTTTCCGGGAAAACAAAAAATGCCGCCGCCGCGAAGCTTCGCGGCACGGGGTTTCAGGTTTTCTGCCCTGCCTCGCCAGGAGGTCAGGGCCTTACCGGGACTGAGCGTAAGTGGACATCCACTCTCCATTGGAATGGACCTCCCATAGGCGAACGCAGCTGAAAAGGCCAGTCCGCGGCTTTGCGCTTGTGTTTTTTGGGCGCTTGTCTCTTTTGGCGGTTTGCACTAGCGAAGTTGCACACCAAAGTGTGCGAAACGCATTATCCGCAGTTCCAATACGCAGGCCACCATGTCCCTCATCGACACCCGCACGCCCGACGCCAAGCGCCTTGTTTCCGGTGCCACCGGCGACTGGGAGATCATCATCGGCCTCGAGGTCCATGCCCAGATTACATCGGAAGCAAAGCTGTTTTCCGGCGCCTCGACCGCTTTCGGCGCGGCGCCCAACGCCAATGTCAGCCTGGTCGATGCGGCGATGCCCGGCATGCTGCCGGTCATCAACGAGGAATGCGTCAAGCAGGCGATCCGCACCGGCCTTGGGCTGAAAGCGCAGATCAACCACAAGTCGGTCTTCGATCGGAAGAACTACTTCTATCCAGACCTGCCGCAGGGCTACCAGATCTCGCAGTTCAAGCAGCCGATCGTCGGCGAGGGCACGGTGATCGTTTCCGTTGGCCCCGATCGTCAGGGCGAATTCGAGGACATCGAAGTCGGCATCGAGCGGCTGCATCTGGAGCAGGATGCCGGAAAGTCGATGCACGACCAGCATGTGACCATGTCCTATGTCGACCTCAACCGCTCCGGCGTGGCGCTGATGGAGATCGTCTCCAAGCCCGACATGCGCTCGGCCGACGAAGCCAAGGCTTATGTCACCAAGCTGCGCACCATCGTGCGCTATCTCGGCACCTGCGACGGCAACATGGACGAAGGTTCGATGCGCGCCGACGTCAACGTTTCGGTGCGCAAGCCGGGCGGCGAGTTCGGCACGCGCTGCGAGATCAAGAACGTCAACTCGATCCGCTTCATCGGCCAGGCCATCGACTACGAGGCGCGCCGGCAGATCGCCATTCTCGAGGATGGCGGCAAGATCGACCAGGAGACGCGGCTGTTCGACGCCGTCAAGGGCGAGACGCGTTCGATGCGCTCCAAGGAAGAGGCGCATGATTACCGCTACTTCCCCGATCCGGACCTCTTGCCGCTGGAATTCGACCAGGCCTATGTCGATGCGCTGGCCAAGGAATTGCCGGAACTGCCAGACGACAAGAAGGCGCGGCTGATCGCGTCGCTCGGCCTGTCGGTCTATGACGCCTCGATCCTGGTTTCGGAAAAGCCGATCGCCGACTATTTCGAGAAGGTGGCCGCCGGCCGCGACGGCAAGCTCGCCGCCAACTGGGTCATCAACGATCTGCTCGGGCAATTGAACAAGGCCGGAAAAGACATTGAAAACGCTCCGGTTTCCCCCGAGCAGCTTGGCGCGGTCATCGATCTGATCAAGGACGGCACCATTTCCGGCAAGATCGCCAGGACCTGTTCGAGATCGTCTGGAATGAGGGCGGCGATCCGCGCCAGCTGGTCGAGAGCCGTGGCATGAAGCAGGTCACCGACACCGGCGCCATCGAGAAGGCCGTAGACGAGGTGATTGCAGCCAACCCCGACAAGGTCGAACAGGCGCGCGCCAAGCCGAGCATGGCCGGTTGGTTCGTTGGCCAGGTGATGAAGGTGACCGGCGGCAAGGCCAATCCACAAGCGGTCAACGACCTCGTCAAGACCAAGCTGGGCATCGAGTAGCGCGGTGTTTGTCCGCACCGCAGGTGAACGTGATCTGACGGCCATCCGGGCGCTGCTGGTCGAAACCTGGCACACGACCTATGACGCGGTCTATGGCCCTGATCGGATCGACCGGGTCATCGAGGATTGGTGTTCGCCGGCGAAATTGAGAGCTAGCCTTGAGCGGCCGAATGCCGAATTCCTGGTCGCCGACGACGGCAAGCGCATCGGCGGCGTCGCCTATGCCGAAAGCGTCGAAGGCGGCACCGTGGTCGACCTGCAACAGCTCCATGTCGCACCCGACCTGCAAGGCCGGGGCATCGGCGGGATGTTGCTCGATGAGGTGATCGAGAATTTTCCGGAAGCCCGCTCTCTACGCATCGAGGTCGTGGAGCAGAACAGGCGTGCGGTCGCCTTCTATCTGGCCAACGGCTTTGCCGAGATTGGCCGGGCCGACAATTATGGGCCGGCGCAGTCCGGTATTGCTGCGTTGATTCTTGAGCGGATGCTGACCGCCTGAGCGCTCGATGATCGCGCGATTGCATCACGTTGTTGCGAGTGGACCCTCGAGCACACGGCTTTCATTTGACGGCGCAAATATCGAGCGCAAAGCTGTGGCCGCTGACCCCAGCCATGATCGGTGTTTGACCGGTGGCATGCGAGGCAGCTTGGGGAATCGTCATGCCAAGCTTGCCGGAACTGATGCCGACACAGGTGTCGGACGAGACCTTTGGCGGCGTCACCTATCATATAGCGGGCGAGCTGGTGCCGGTGCTTTCGGTCGATGTCACGCGCATGCCGGTCTATTTCGAGCACCACATCCTTTTGTGGAAGAATTCCACCATCACCATCGGCCTGAAATCGCTGAAGGGCGCGCTGAAGCGGATGATGGCCGGCATGCAGATCTTCGTCACCGAGGCGTCGGGGGCGGGCATCGTTGCCTTCAGCCGCGATGGGCCGGGCCACATCGTGCCGATCCATCTCAGGCACGGCGAAGAGATCCAGGTGCGCGAGCACCAGTTTCTCGCCGCCACCGGCAATGTCGACTACACCTTCGAACGGGTGCGCGGCCTGGCGACGATGCTGTTCGGCCAGAGCGGCTTTTTCATCGACCGCTTTCGCGGTGATTCCGGCGATGGCATCGTCTGGCTGCACGGCTATGGCAACGTCTTCGAAAAGACGCTCGCCGCCGGCGAAACCATCGACATCGAACCAGGCGGCTGGCTGTTCAAGGATGCCTCGGTCAGGATGGAGACCAAGATCGATCGCCTGTCGAGCGGCTTCTTCGGCGCCAACATGAATTTCATCGTCAACCGATTCACCGGACCGGGCCGTGTCGGCATCCAGTCGATGTATCTGCATATGCCGACGGAGGAATAGTTCGGCGAAGGCCACTGGCGGGCAGCAATGGCGGCCGCGACCCGGCCATGCGTCATCGCGGCGTTTGCCGTGCCGGCTCACCACGGATATGCAAGGGCCATGACCAAATTGTTCCGCACTGCGGCGCTGGCGCTGCTCGCCATCATCATTTTCGCGACCTTGTCGCCGATCCAGATGCGGCCGCATCTCGCTGAAGCAAATGTCGAGCGTGCCTTGGCTTATGT
>NZ_RZPB01000634.1:0-3528 GCF_003998535.1 Mesorhizobium sp. M7A.F.Ca.AU.002.02.1.1
GATCATCGAACGCGATCTCGTTTCCGGCCTGTTCGGCATGAGCCTCGGCGTCGGCTATCCCGCCAGCATCGTGGCGCAGATGCTGGCGAGGGGCGAGATCACCAGACCCGGCTTTTTGAACCCGCTGCTGGATGTGCCCGACATCAGGTTCTTCGATGAATTGGCCAGGCGTGGCATCACGGTTTCCGAGACGGTGGCACGGGACTGAGGCGAAAGATTTTCGAACGGTGGCTGCCGCCGGCAACGGCGCTGCCGCTCAAAAAGGAGCCCAAGGAGAACCGCGGGCAGACATTAACGACAACAGGGAGGAATACCGAAATGAAGATTGCCAGACTTTTCATCGCCGGAAGACTTTTCATCGCCGGGCTTGCGCTCGCCGGGCTCACCGCTGCGGCCAGTGCGGGTACGCTCGACGACATCACCAAGCGCGGCGAATTGCGCGTCGCCGTGCAGACCCAGGGACCGCCCTTCTCGCTGGTCGGCGCCAATGGCGAACGCACCGGCAGTTCGGTCGAACTGGCCGAACTGATGGCCAAGGAAATGGGTGTGAAAATCACCTTCCTCGACTTCGACTGGGATGGTTTGATCCCGGCGCTGCTGTCGGGCAAGGCCGACCTGCTGGTCGCCGACATGACACCGACGCTGGCGCGCGGCATGAAGGTCGCGTTCACCACGCCCTACATGTACACGGGCAGCACCGTCTTCACCAAGGCCGACAGCAAGTTCAAGACCACCGAGGACTGCAAGGCCAAGGGCACCAAGATCGCCGTGCTGCTCGGCGCCACCGGCGAGAAGGAAGCCAAGAACGCCTTCCCCGATGCCGACATCAAGAGCTACAAGGGTGGCGGTCCGCTGCTGCTCGACGCCGTCAACAACGGCCAGGCCGACTGCGGCGTCAACGACGTCTCGGCGGTCAAGGGCCAGTCGACCGCCTATCCGGCCGGCACCTTCACCATCATGCCGGACCTTCTGTCGAAGGAGCCGCTTGCCTTCGCCACCCGCTATGATGAGCCGGACCTGTTGATCTGGATGAACCTGTTCCTCAACCAGGTCACTATCGACGGCCGCCTGCAGAAGAACCTCGACTACTGGGTCAATTCCGACGCCTGGAAGAAGGATCACTAAGCAGCGATAAATCCAGGCGGTTTCGCGCGCATCTTAAACGCCGCGAAGCCGCCCGGAATTTCGTTTCATCTGTCGTTGCCTGCGCTCTGGGGATTTCACCCAACGATGCTCGAAAATTTCAGTTTCCGCACCATCGTCGAATACCTGCCGTTGTTCGGACAGGGCCTGGTCACGACCGTTTGGCTGTCGGCGCTGTCCTTTGTCGGCGCGCTCATCGTCGGCATCGTGCTGTGCGCCATGAATCTGCAGCGCGGCTGGCTGTTTCGCGCCCCGGCCAAGGCCTATATCGATGCGGTGCGTGCCACGCCCTTGCTGGCGCAGCTCTATTTTCTTTATTTCGGCCTGCCCCGGCTCGGCTTCGTTCTGCCGGAACTCGTCGTCGGCATCCTCGCGTTGTCGCTGAACAGCGGCGCCTATATCGCTGAAATCATTCGCGCCGGCATCCTGTCGATCCCGCGCGGCCAGGTCGAGGCCAGCGTCGCTTCGGGCATGACCTATGTCCAGCGCATGCGCCTTGTCGTCCTGCCGCAAGCCTTCAAGGTGACGATCCCGCCGCTGCTCGGCCAGGCGATCGTGCTGGTCAAGGATTCCGCCCTTTTGTCGCTGATCTCGGTTTCGGAACTGACACGCGCCGGTCAATTGCTCGCCTCCGACCGCTTCATGCCGGCGGAAGGCTTCCTCACCATCGCCGCCTTCTATCTGCTGCTCTATTACGGCCTGAAAGGACTGGCTGGGCTCTCCAGCCGCTGGCTCGGCACAGCGGGGGCGCGGACATGATCTGGCAACAACTGCAAAGCCTCGCCGGCTCCTATCCACTGGCCCTGCGCGGCCTCGGCATGACCGTGTTGCTGTCGCTGATCAGCCTGGTGCTCGGCACGCTGCTCGGCTTCGCCCTCGGCATCCTGCGGACCGGCGGCAACCGTCTGATCTCGGGTTTGATCGGGGCCTGGGTCGACCTGATCCGCGGCACGCCGTTCCTGGTGCAGATCTTCCTGATCTTCTTCATCCTGCCTGAGTTCGGCATCGAACTCGATGCCTTCACCGCCGGCATCATCGCGCTGACCAATCTGGCTGCCTGCTTCATCTGCGAGATCGTCGTCGCCGGCATCCGCTCGGTGCCGACAGGCCAGGTCGAGGCGGCACTGGCGTCCGGCCTGTCGCGCTGGCAGCGCATGCGCCAGGTGGTGCTGCCGCAGGCGATGCGCATCGTGCTGCCGCCATTGGTCGGGCAGTATGTGCTGCTGATCAAGGATTCTTCTGTCGTCTCGGCCATCGGATTGACCGACCTCACCCGCGTCGGCTGGCTGGTGGTGCAGCGTGTGCCCAACGGCCTGCTGGTGTTCTTCCTCGTCGGCGTCGGCTATTTCATCGTCTGCTATCCGCTGATCATGCTGGCCCGCCGGCTGGAGCAGCGCATGGGCGCGGCGCATGCCGAGGTGCAGTTGTGACTTCCAACCCCAAAGGTCCAGAAAACATGACCAAAACGGGCCTTGCCAAAACCGGCATGATCGACTTTCGCGGCGTCAACAAATGGTTCGGCTCGCTCAACGTGCTCAAGGACATCACGCTCAGCGTCGAACCGCGCGAAGTGGTCGTCGTCTGCGGCCCGAGCGGCTCGGGCAAAAGCACTCTGATCCGCTGCGTCAACGGCCTGGAGGCGATCAAGGACGGCGATCTCGTCGTCGACGGCCAGCGCCTGGGCGACCCCGCCACCAACATGACCCAGCTGCGCACCGAGATCGGCTTCGTCTTCCAGTCGTTCAACCTCTACCCGCATAAGACGGCACTCGAAAACGTCACGCTCGCCCCCATCCATGTCCGCAAGATCCCGCGTGCCGAAGCCGAAAAGGCCGGCCGCGAATTGCTGGCCAAGGTAGGCCTCGCCGACAAGGTCAATGCCTATCCAGCACAGCTCTCCGGCGGCCAGCAGCAGCGCGTGGCGATCGCGCGTTGCCTCGGCATGCGGCCCAAAATCATGCTGTTCGACGAGCCGACCTCGGCGCTCGATCCCGAGATGATTTCCGAAGTGCTCGACGTCATGGTCGCGGTCGCCGAGGAAGGCATGACCATGATGGTGGTGACGCACGAGATGGGCTTTGCCCGCAAGGTCGCCCAGCGCGTGGTGTTCATGGACGCTGGCGCCATCGTCGAAAGCGGCACGCCCGACGAGTTCTTCTCACACCCCAAGACCGACCGCAGCCGCGCTTTCCTGAGCAAGATTCTGCGGCACTAAAGGCGGGCGGTCAGGTCGCCTCTTCCGCGCTGCCGCCAATCGCAAACGCTGCCGGGCCGCCGCGCCGCCTGAGCAGCGCGATGGCGAGGAAGGCGATGACGCCGCTCGCGGCGACGACCACCAGCACCCACAGGGAATTGGCGACCGATGTCCGCGCCATCATGAAGGCG
>NZ_RZPB01000635.1:0-3527 GCF_003998535.1 Mesorhizobium sp. M7A.F.Ca.AU.002.02.1.1
GGCCATGGCCATGGCAGCGGCCGCGACGACCAGCACCAGCGTCTGCACCGTCTGCTTCCAAAGGTTCTGGTTGATGATGAAGATCAGGCCGAGAAAGACGCCGATGGCAAGCGGTCGCGAGCGTTGCAGCAGCCAGGCGACAACGGCGATGACCAGCGCCAGCAGCACCGGCGGCACCATCAAGAGGATGCCGACCAGCCCGTCGAGCAGGAAATTGAGGCCATTCGAAAAGGCCCTGAACACAGTGTCGAAATTGTCGGTGAGGAAACCGAAGAAGGCCTTTCCCCAGGCGCCGATCGGAATCTTGTGATCGACCATGAATTTCGAAATCGGATCCATATCGCCCCTCTCGTGCAGGAGACCGCCCTGCCCCTCGGCCTCGGCCGTCGTCATCTTGTCACAGGATATGAAAAAGGGCAGCCTTTTCTAAGATGGCTGCCCTTCCTGGTTCGGCTTTGCCGAATTCAGTCGGCTCAGCTTCCGAGCGCGGTCTTGATGGCGGCGGCAGCGTCACCGCCGTCGAAGGTGGTCACGCCGGCTATCCACGGGGCAACGGCATCCGGGTGCTTCTTCAGCCAGTCGGTTGCAACCGTATTGGCGTCGCCGCCCTTGAGGATCGCGTCCATCATCTCGCCTTCCATGTCCAGGTTGAACTTCAGGTTGGCGATGAACTTGCCGGCGTTCGGGCATTCGGTGGTGTAGCCCTTGCGCACATTGGTGTAGACGGTGGCGGCGCCGAAGCCGCTGTCGCCCATGCCGTCGAGATAGGTGATCTTCATGGCGCCCATCACCGGATGCGGCGTCCAGCCGAGGAAGGCGATCCATTCATTGTTCTTCATCGACTGCTCGGCCTGCGTCAGCATGCCGGCTTCCGAGGATTCGACCAGCTCGAAGCCTTCGAGATTGTCCTTCGGGTTCTTGATCATGTCGAGGATGATGCGGTTGCCGTCATTGCCGGCCTCGATGCCATAGATCTTGCCGTTGAACTTGTCCTTGAACTTGCCGATATCGGTCAGCGATTTGACGCCGGCGTCGGCGACATAGGTCGGCACGACGATGCCGTAGCCGGCGCCGGTCAGGTTGGTGCTGATCGTCTCGACCGAACCGTCGGCTGTATAGTCCTTGATGTCGTTGGTCATCGACGGCATCCAGTTGCCGAGGAACACGTCGAGATCCTTGTTCTTCAGCGACGCCATGGTCACCGGCACCGACAGCTGGATCGTTTGCGGCTCATAGCCGAGCGCGGTCAGCAGCACGGAGGCGACGCCGGTCGTCGCCTGGATGTCGGTCCAGCCGACGTCGGAAAGGCGCACCGCCTTGCAGCTTGCCGGATCACCGGCGTAGGCAGCGCTGGTTGACAAAAAAGCCGCCAGGCCGAGGCCGGCGACGAAAGAGTTCATACGCGACATAGACAGTCTCCCATTGTGATTCTTTGGCGAAGCGTAGCTACGGTTTCTATGCCCGCCTTGTTTCGTCAGCCAAACACCATTCTGGTGTGGTTTCAAGCATTAAGACAATCACGATCAACGGCGCGGGCTGGCCAATCAGCGACACATCAGGCGCTTTTGTCTGGCCAGCCGGCTTTTTCAGGGGAATGCCGCTCTGGCCCCTCCCCGTGTCAGGCCAAGTCGGCTTAAAAGAGCGGCATGGCCAAGCTTTACTTCCACTACGCGACGATGAACGCCGGCAAGACGACGATGCTCTTGCAGGCCTCTTACAATTACCGCGAGCGCGGCATGGGCACGATGCTGTTCGTCGCCGGCCACTACCGCAAGGGCGATACAGGCCTGATCTCGTCGCGCATAGGCCTGGAGACGGAAGCCGAGATGTTTCGCGACGGCGACGATCTGTTCGCCCGCGTCGCCGCTCATCACGCGCATACGTCGGTGCATTGCGTCTTCGTCGACGAGGCGCAGTTCCTCGAGGAAGAGCAGGTCTGGCAGCTCGCCCGCATCGCCGACCGGCTGAACATCCCGGTCATGTGCTACGGCCTGCGCACCGATTTCCAGGGCAAGCTGTTTTCCGGCTCGCGCGCGCTGCTGGCCATCGCCGACGATTTGCGCGAAGTGCGCACCATCTGCCGATGCGGCCGCAAGGCGACGATGGTCGTGCGCCTCGGCCCCGATGGCAAGGTGGCGCGCCAGGGCGAGCAGGTGGCGATCGGCAAGGACGTCTATGTCTCGCTCTGCCGCCGCCACTGGGAGGAAGAGATGGGCCGCGCCGCGCCAGACGACTTCATCGGCTTTATCAAGGGCTGACGGTCGGCGGCCTTGACCCCGGCCCGATGCAGCGTTTCTTAAGGCCTCGGTACTATAACGCAGCCAGCCAGAGCTCCCCGGGGTCAGCCATGCTTCGAGACGCTTCGTTCGCCAGTATCCTTCTCCTTGCCAGCTCGCTCGTAGCCCATGCCGGCGGTGATCCTGCCCTGGGCAAGAAGGTCTTCAACCGATGCATGGCCTGCCATGACGCAGCCACCGACCGCGACAAGGTCGGTCCGCATCTGTTGGGCGTCGTTGGCCGCACCGCCGGCAGCGCAGAGAGCTTTCTTGGCCACTATTCCGAGGCGATGAAGAGTGCCGGCGCCGCCGGCCTGGTCTGGGATGAAGCCAATCTCGCCGAGTATCTCAAGGCCCCAAAGCTGAAGGTGCCGGGCAACAAGATGGCCTTCGGCGGCCTGACCAATGACGACGACATCGCCAATGTCATCGCCTATCTGAAGGCCGATCCCAAGCCTTGATCCGCTGTTCATCAGCTCTGTAAAACCGGCTTTCCCCTCGCATATCGCGGCCGCGATTGCTTCAGTCGTTTGCCGAATACAAAGGCATCCGTGCGCCCTCGGCTTGCCGCATGAAAGTTCAATGACAGCTGAACTACGGCTGGCAGGCAAGCTAATCACGCCAGGCCCCCGCCTTCACTGGTTTTCAAGACCCTGATGGATTCTTTTGTTTTCACGCCGCCCTTGTTGTCACGTCTTTCAATCCCCCGATGCCCCACATATATTCGCCGCTGTTCGCGACCAGCGACGTCATGCCGAAGCGGGAGGCCCCAATGGCGACATTGCAGAATTTCGACGCCGAAATTGCCAAGACCAAGCAGGTCGTGCAGGACATGCGCTCCAAGATCGAGCAGTCCGGCACCATGCTTGATACGCTCGCCACATCGGACAAGAAGATCGGCGACGCCAATTTCGACCTCGAGAACGCCCGCATCGAGGATGTGCTGAAGCAGCAAAAGGTGATGGAAGGCAACATTGCCGACCTGATCATCGGCCTGGAGGACGCCACCAACGTCTTCGGCTCCGAGTTCGAGAGCATGAAGAACTACACCGGCTGGGAAAAATTCATCGGTATCTTCTCCAGCCAGAGCAAGCAGCGCATGCGCACCGACCGCGTCCGCAACATGTCGCTGGCGGGCAATCTGCAGGAATTGCTGGTCAAATCCGACACCATCGTCGGCATATTGAAGGCGCAGAAAGAGGTCCTCGACCAGCGCTACAAGACCTCGGAAACCAGCCTGTCGCAGGTGAT
>NZ_RZPB01000636.1:0-3525 GCF_003998535.1 Mesorhizobium sp. M7A.F.Ca.AU.002.02.1.1
GCGTAGCGCATACTGGCCCGAAGCGTATGACAGGCACGGTCCCTATTGCGGACCGGCAGAGGACTTCATCCAATTTGCTCTCGGTCTGCCGGGGCACCGTAACATCCATCAAATCACGAACAGCCTGATCGACTTCATCAGTTCAGCAGAGGCCGCGGTCGAGAGCTATTTCACCGCGCTGCAACGCGGACCGGATACAGACCAAGAAATACGTCAGACGCTGCTTTGCGGCCGTTACTGCGATCTGTTTCAGAAGAGGCAGGACGAGTGGCGAATTGCGGAACGGACAGTCGTCTACGATTGGGTTGAGGAGCAAATCCCGCCAGCGATTCTTGAGGCAGATAGGTTCGGCCGGCGACAGCCGATTGGAGCACCACATCCAGACGATCCCATCTACCAGTTGCTCAAGGGTCACATCCCCACCGACCAAGATGGCGTCGAGGGTCCCCAACTGGGAGCTGCATAAGTGGGTAGGAATGGAGGATGAGCGCCCTACGGGAACGACATCTGTGTGGGGCCGCGACTGGCGGTCACTGCAACGATTTGGCTCGGCCCTTCATTCCGCCCAAGGTTGATGGGCTGAGATCACAAGCGGTCATCGTGGAGAAGCTCTCGTGAAACTGGCAGCACGCACCGTAATCATCACAGGCGCTGCGGGCGGGATCGGCCGTGCCCTGGTCGATATCCTTGCCGCGGACGGAGACACTGTAGTTGCGGTGGACCTTCCGGGCAGTGGTGTGGTTGAACTGGCTCGGGATCTCGGGTCGCCGCACGTCGGTCTGGAGTGCGATGTGTCGCGAGAGAAGGACATGCTCTCACTTTTCGGCCAGGTCGAAGCACGGTTCGCGCAAATCGATGTCCTCATCAACAATGCGGCGGTTGGACCCACGATGGATAGGATCATCGACACCGCTGTCGATACCTTCCGACGCGGCGTGACAGTGAACCTTATTGGGCCATTCGTTATGGCCCGGGAAGCGGCGCGGCGCATGAAGCCGGGCGGTGCGATCGTCAATGTGGCTTCGATGGCGGGCGTGGTCGGCAATCCCAGGCGCAACGCCTACGCAGCCTCGAAAGCTGGCGTGATCTCGTTGACAAAGTCCCTTGCATGCGAGTGGGCTATGCGAGGAATCCGCGTCACGGCGGTGGCGCCGGGCTCCGTCCGCACCCCAATGGTCACAGAACTGGCACGCGCTGGCAAAATGGACCTCGCGGCGATACGCCGCCGCGTGCCGATGGGGCGCTTGGCTCGCCCCGACGAGATCGCCAGGGTCGTGCGTTTTCTGAGCAGCACGCAGGCGCGCTACATCACCGGCTCGGTGCTGGCAGTCGACGGAGGCTGGATGTCATTCAACCAGCCGGGGGATGCTCACCCGCCGGTGGATGGTGCGCTCCAAGCCGAGCTCTCCTGTCCGGCCGAATGCACAGATGCGCGAATCGTGCTCGTCACCGGTGGCGCAAAAAGCATTGGCGCGGCCGTCGCTCGCCGCTTTGCCGCGAACGGCGACACCGTCGTGATTGCTGATAAAGATGGCACTGCAGCGGCAGAGCTGGCTACATCGCTCCCCGGCAAGCATCTGGCGAAATCGCTGGACGTGGCCGTCGAGAGCGATGTGGTGTCGATGTTCGAAGAACTGAGGGGACGCTTCGGGTATATCGATGTTCTGGTCAATAGTGCTGATACCGCCGACAGGATTGTGCCTGCGATCGAGCAACTGTCGAAACAGCTCGAACACGTCCTGGATGTCAACCTTACCGGCGCCTTCACCTGCGCGCGCGAAGCGATCAAGGCTATGCGCCCGGGCGGCGTGATCCTCAATCTCGGGTCGATCGACAGCTTTCTGCCGTTCGCGCCGCGCCATGCCTACGGCGCCTCCAAGGCGGGGATGGATATGCTGACCCGTTGCATGGCGGCCGAACTCGGGCCGGTCGGAATTCGGACAGCCACCGTCGCTCCTGGCCACATCCGCACGCCCGCACTTGCTCAGTTGGCCAAAGCCGGCCGCATCGACCTGACAGCAATCGGACGACGCATCCCCATGGGCAGGATGGGACGGCCAGAAGACGTCGCAGATGCATCGTTCTTCCTTGCTTCGTCTGACGCCTCATACATCAACGGCTCGATCCTCTACGTGGACGGCGGCTGGACCTCGTTCGGTGATGCGGGAAACGCCAGCGAGCTCTATGACGAATGTTTTGCGGAGGCCGCAGGTTAATTGCCAGGCCTTCGCAGGGCGACCGGCCGAGCATTATGAAGCCTCGGCTCCACGACGCACCTGAGGTGCTTGAGATCCAAGCATGCGCATGCCGAGCACATTCCCGGTCGGCTGACGTGTCTATAACGAGGAGAAATCATGGAATTTGCCACTTTCATTCTGGCCGCCCAGCGTGGCTATCACCAATCCTCAGAAAGCGTCATCCGCAACTCCATCGAACAGGCCGTCGCTTCGGAGCAGGCTGGGTTCAACACCGCGTGGTTTGCTGAGCACCACTTCAACAATTACAGCCTCATACCATCCCCGCTGATGATGGTGGCGCACTGCGGCGGCTTGACAAGCACGATTCGCCTGGGCACTGCCGTCTGCGTGCTGCCGCTTTACCAACCGCAGCGCCTGCTGTCCGAGATCGGCTTCGCCGACATCGTTGCGAACGGCCGTCTCGAGCTCGGCGTAGGCTTGGGATACCAGCAGTTCGAGTTCGAACGGTTCGGCGTGGACATCGATGAGGCGCCGGCCGTCTTTTCGGAATACCTGGACATCATTCTCAAGGGCCTCAACCAAAACGTCTTCGAACACGACGGCCAGTATGAGAAGATCCCCCCAACAGCGATTTCGGTCCGCACAGTCCAGCAGCCGACGCCGCCTATCTGGATCGCTGGCGGAGCCGCACGGATGGCTCGGGCCTACCGCGAGGGGCACAATTTTTTTGTCACAGCCTTCCACGACGGCTTAGAGACTTTGACCACACTGCGTGAATCAGTCGAGAGGGCGGCGGCATCCGAGGAAAAGAACGTCACCGACGTCAAGATATCGCTGCTGCGCTGCTGCTATGCCAGCCACGACGAGTTGGAGATCAACAGCTATCTCGACAATGCCCGCTTCCAGCGCCGGCTTTCTGAAGCCCTGCATCAGCGTCGCCAACAGAGCCACGATGGCTACCTGCTGCAGGAGACACCGACCCAGCAGGATCTGTCCTTCGAGACCATGCGCAAAAATTTGCCGATTGGCAGCGTAAATCGCGTGATTGATCGCCTGCTGGAAGAGATCGATATCTTGAAACCGGACCAGATCGCAGTTCAGACTCAATTGGGCGACTTCGACCAAAAGACGATGCTGCGCCAGATCGAGCTCTGGGGCGACAAGATCATCCCTGCGGTCAACAAGGCGCTTTGTCATGCCGGAAGCTGAAGCCGGCCGTTACGATGATGGCTGCCTATCCAGCGCGCAATGGCGTGGGTCCGAGCTAGGGAGGAGCTTCGATCAGCATGTGCTGCCCTGCGTACATTCACGTTCGCTTGAGGAGGTC
>NZ_RZPB01000637.1:0-3523 GCF_003998535.1 Mesorhizobium sp. M7A.F.Ca.AU.002.02.1.1
CTGCACGCCGTGCTGGTGTCGCGGCATGAGGATCACGCCATTTTCGACGAGGCCTTCCGGCTGTTCTGGAAGTCGCGCGAACTGATCGAAAAGATGCTGGCGATGTTTTCGCCGGTGGCGCCCGACACCAGGGAAAAGCAGAAGCCACGCGCCGCTGAAAACCGAGTCAGCCAGGCGATGTTCGAGGGACACCAGAAGAACCAGCCGCCACAGGAAATTCCCGAGATCGAGGTCGACGCCCGCTTCACCTTTTCCGGCAACGAGGTGCTGCGGGCCAAGGATTTTGCCCAGATGAACGCCGCCGAGATGGCCGACGCCAAGAAGGCGATCGCGCAGTTGCGGTTGCCTTTCGACATGGTGCGGACGCGGCGCTTCAAGGCCGATGCGCATGGCCGCCGCATCGATCCGCGCGCCATGATGCGTTCGGCCGCGCGCACCGGCGGCGAACTGATCCTGCCGAAATTCCGCTCAGCCCGCGAGGTTCATCCGCCGCTGGTCGTGTTGGCCGACATTTCCGGCTCGATGAGCCAGTATACGCGGATTTTCCTGCATTTCCTGCATGCGCTGACGGAAAAAAGGCGTCGCGTGCACACCTTCGTCTTCGGTACCCGGCTGACCAATCTGACGCGGCAGATGCGCCATCGCGACCCGGATGCAGCCCTTGCCGACTGTTCGGCGGCGGTCATGGACTGGTCGGGTGGCACCCGCATCGGCGACACGCTGGCCGAGTTCAACCTGATATGGTCGCGTCGCGTGCTGGGGCAGGGGGCGGTCGTGCTTCTGATCACAGATGGGCTGGAGCGCGACGATGTCGCCGGCCTGTCGGAGGAGATGGAGCGCCTGCACAAATCTTGCCGGCGGCTGATCTGGCTGAACCCGTTGCTGCGCTTCGACGGCTTCCAGGCGCGCGCCCGTGGCGTCAAGGCGATGCTGCCGCATGTCGACGAGTTCCGCTCGGTGCACAATCTCGATGCGCTCGCCGATCTCTGCGCGTCATTGGACAAGAAGTCGGCACAATCCGTCGATCCGCGCCGATGGCTGGAAGCTGGCGCGAGGCGCGCCGCATAACCATATCCTTCCCATCCGGAAAACAGATCCCGAGAAAAACAGACTTCTGGAGAAACGGTCATGGAAAACAGCATTTATCTGGATGAGGCCCGCGACCCGCTGATCATTGCGGAGGGCTGGATGAAGGACGGCAAGGACGTGGCCATCGCGACAGTGGTCGAGACCTGGGGTTCGGCGCCCCGACCTGTAGGCAGCCATCTGGTCATCGACGCACACGGCAATTTCCATGGCTCCGTCTCGGGCGGCTGCGTCGAAGGCGCTGTGGTCAGCGAGGCCATCGACGTCATCGACAGCGGCAAGGCCAGGATGCTGGAGTTCGGTGTTGCCGATGAAACCGCATGGCAAGTGGGCTTGTCCTGTGGCGGCCGCATCAAGGTGTACGTGGAAAGACTGGGCTAGAGCATGATCCCAAAAAGTGGGACCCGGTTTTTGGACAAGATGATGCTCGGACAAGAGATTTCCTGATGGATCCCTACGCCTTAAAAACTTTGAACGCCGAACGACGCGCCCGCCGTGCGGCGATCCTTGTCACCGATCTCGGTGACGGGCGCGACCGGATCGTGCGCGAGGGCGATCACGTCGCCGGCGATCTCGGAACCGCGATCGCCAGGGCGTTTCGCACCGGTAATTCCGGTTCGGTCGAAGCCGAGGGGCGGACTTTCTTTCTCAACGCGCATCTGCCGCAGCCGCGTCTGGTCGTGATTGGCGCTGTCCATATCAGCCAGGCGCTGGCGCCGATGGCGAAGATCGCCGGCTATCCCGTGGAGATCATCGACCCCCGCACCGCTTTCGCCACGCCGGACCGCTTTCCCGATGTGGCGCTTCATGCCGAATGGCCGGAGGATGTGCTGAAGCGTCAGCCGCTCGACAGCTACACCGCACTTGCCGCCGTCACCCATGATCCCAAGGTCGATGATTTCGCCCTGAAGGCAGCACTAGACGCCAACTGCTTCTATGTCGGCGCGCTCGGCAGCAGGAAGACGCATGCCAAGCGTGTCGAACGTTTGCTGGCGCTGGGCGCGAGCGCCGACCAGATCGCCCGTATTCATGCGCCGATCGGGCTCGATATTGGTGCTGCCAGCCCGGGAGAGATTGCTGTTGCGGTGTTGGCCCAGGCGATCCATGCCTTCCGCTCGCGCGGGCTGGACGCAAAAGGTGCGGCGGCGTGAAATTCGGACCGATCCCGATCGAGACGGCGGAAGGCGCGGTGCTGGCACACTCCACCACCGCTGGTGAACGCCGCTTCCGCAAGGCGCATAGGCTGAGCGCCGAAGATGTGGCGCTGCTACGGACTGCCGGTGTTTCCGAGGTCGTTGCGGCTGTTCTGGCTGAAGACGACCTCGGCGAGGATGCGGCCGCGCAAACGATTGCCGGGAGCATGGCCTTTCGCGGCATCGAAGCCAAGCCTGCCGCGACCGGGCGGGTCAACCTCCACGCCAAGGCGCCGGGCATCTTCACGGTCGATGCCGCTGCCATCGACGCCATCAATGCCATCGATCCCGCCATCACCATCGCCACGCTGGCGCAGCATGCGCCGGTCGAGAAAGGCCAGATGGTCGCGACGGTGAAGATCATTCCCTTCGCGGTCGGTTCAGCGCTGGTCGACGCTGCGACAGAAATCTGCGCCGCAGGCGAGATCTTTGCCGTCAATGCCTACCGGCCCGTGCGTGTCGGCGTCATCCAGACGGTTCTGCCGGGCATCAAGCCTTCCGTGCTCGACAAGACGCTGCGCGTCACCGAAGCGCGGCTGGCGCGCACCGGCGGCAGGCTGACGGCCGAGCGCCGCACGGCGCATGAGATCGCGCCGGTGGCGGAGGCCACGGCTTCCCTGGTGCGCGACAATGACATGGTGGTGATCTTCGGCGCCTCGGCGATGAGCGATTTCGCCGATGTCATTCCCGCGGCGATCGAGAGGGCGGGCGGTACCGTCGTCCGCGCCGGTATGCCGGTCGATCCCGGCAATCTGCTGGTGCTCGGTACGCTCGGCGGCAAGCACGTCATCGGCGCGCCCGGCTGCGCCCGCAGTCCCAAGGAGAACGGGTTCGATTGGGTGCTGGACCGATTGATCGCCGGTCTCGACGTGACCGCCAGGGATATTGCCGGCATGGGGGTCGGCGGGCTGCTGATGGAAATCCCCACACGGCCGCAGCCGCGCGAACCGCTGCCGGCCAAATCTCAGCTGAAGGTCGGCATCGTGCTGCTGGCGGCCGGCCGGTCGAGCCGCATGGGCGGGCCGAACAAGCTGTTGGCGCTGTTCGACGGCAAGCCGCTGGTGCGCCGCACCGCCGAGCGGGCGCTTGGCTCGAAGGCGTCCAGAACTGTCGTCGTCACCGGCCACCAGCGCGAGCGGGTGCGCGCTGCGCTGGCGGGCCTCGACGTGACCTTCGCCGACAATCCTGATTTTACCGACGGCTTGTCCACGTCGCTGAAGGCCGGCATTGCCTATCTGCCGGAG
>NZ_RZPB01000638.1:0-3515 GCF_003998535.1 Mesorhizobium sp. M7A.F.Ca.AU.002.02.1.1
GTCGGTGATGGCCCGCATCTTCAAGGAAGAAGGCAAGCTCGAGATCTGGAAGGCCAAGACCAACGGCCGCTATGACATGGTCGCCAGCTACGACATCTGCAAATGGTCGGGCAAGCTCGGGCCGAAATACACCGAAGGCGACCGCCAGGCGCCGGAAGGCTTCTACACGGTGCGCCCGGCGCAGATGAATCCGCGCTCGAACTACCATCTGTCCTTCAACATCGGCTATCCCAACGCCTATGACCGCGCCAACGGCCGCACCGGCTCCAATTTGATGGTGCACGGCGCCTGTTCGTCGTCGGGCTGCTATTCGATGACCGATGCGCAGATCGAGCAGATCTATGCCTTCGGCCGCGATGCTTTCCAGGGCGGCCAGACCGAGTTCCAGATCCAGGCGTTTCCGTTCCGCATGACCGCCGCCAACATGGCGCGCTACCGCAACGACCCGAATTACGACTTCTGGAAGATGCTCAAGGTCGGCTACGACAATTTCGAGATCACCAAGGTGCCGCCGAAGGTCGATGTCTGCGAGAAGCGTTATGTCTTCAACCAGGTAGCCGCCGACGGTCAGACATTCGATCCGACTGGCGCCTGCCCGGCGACGACGCAGCCTGATTCGCTGAAGAGCGCCTACAATTCCTACATGAGCACCTATGACGCGGCGTTCAGCGGCGCGGTCCAGGCCAGCGTGCCGGCGCCCAAGCCGACCATCGCCGGTATCAAGGAAGCCAGCATCGTCTCCGACTGGTCCAAGCGCCGCGCACGCGGCGAACGCGTACCGATCGATCCGCCGTCGCTCAACAATGACGGCTCGGTCACCGAGACGGCACGCATGGGCCGCATCGATTCGCCCGCCGGCCGCAAGATGGCGGCTCTTGATGCCGAAAAAGCTGCCAAGCAGAAGGCCGAGGAGCAGAGGCTGGCTGCCATAGAGGCGGCCAAGCAAGCCAAGGAAGCCGCCAAGGCCCAGGCTCTGGCCGAAAAGGAGGCCGAGAAGGCCGCCAAGGAGGCCCCAGTCGCCACCGCGACCATCGCGGCCCCTTCGGAAGCGGCGCCAATGGCTGAAACGCAAGCGGCGAGTGCCGACGAAAGCCGGGTGACGAAGCTGAAGAACAAGCTGCTCGGCATGTTCGGCGGTTGATATCGCCCGTGGCTGATCGCGCCGCTATTTATGACCTCAAGGGGCTGAACTGCCCCTTGCCCGTGCTCAAGGCCAAGAAGCGCCTCGCGGGGATGCAACCGGGCAGTCGGCTCTGGTTGGAGACCACCGACCCGCTCGCCGTCATCGACATTCCGGCATTCTGCTCCGAGAGCGGCCACCAGTTGATTGAAACGGCCGCGGTCTCCGGCGGCCATCGCTTCCTGGTCGAGCGCGGCGCGCCGTAATCGTTGGGAGCTACCGCCCGGCGATCGCCAGCGGATTGTTTTCCAGCGCCGCGCGGTCGGGCGTGTCAACCGACGGCCGGTCGGTGAAGGCGGCGAACAGCCTGCGGATATAATCTTCCGGCATGTCGAGCGTGATCAGCACCAGCCGCGTGCCACGCTGGCCATCCGGCCAGGACGGCAATTGCACCGGCGGATGCAGGATCTTCTGCACGCCATGGATCACCAGCGGCCGCGACGGGTCTTCCCTGAGCTCGATGACGCCCTTCATGCGCAGCAGGCGCTCGCCATGGGTCGAACGCAGCAGGTCGAGGAACATCTCGATCGCCGAAAACGGCACCGGGCCGTCATGCACCAGCGAATAGGAGCGCACGCGCTGATCGTGACGATGGCCGTGGTCATGGCCATGCTCGTGATCATGACCAGCATGATGGTGATGATCGTGCGCCGCTTCCTCGCCAAGCCAGCGCCGCACATCGGCGGATTTGGTTGCCGGGTTGTAGAGGCCGCAATCAAACAACGCCGCCACGCCTGTCTCCGTGTCGCCGGCATCGAGCAGTTCGGCGCCCGGATTGATCTGCCGCAGGCGCGCCCGCAGCATTTCCAGCTCATTGGGGTCGGTGGCCAGATCGGCTTTGCTGAGCACGATGCGGTCGGCGACGGCAACCTGCTTTACCGCCTCGACATGGGCATCGAGCGTGGCGTTGCCGTTGACGGCATCGACCAAAGTGATGACGCCGTCGAGCCGGAAGGCCTGGATCAGCGCCGGATGCGCCATGATCGACTGCAGCACCGGCGCCGGGTCGGCAAGGCCGGTGGTTTCGACGATGACGCGGGCGAGCCGGGCAATGCGGCCGGTCTGCAGCCGGTCGACCAGGTCGGCCAGCGTATCGACCAGTTCGCCGCGCACCGTGCAGCACAGGCAGCCGTCCGACAGCTGGATGATGCCGTCGGAAGACTGCTCGACCAGCAAATGGTCGATCGCCACCTCGCCGAACTCGTTGATGATCACCGCGGTGTCGGCCAGCGCCGGATCCTTGAGCAGCCGGTTGAGCAGCGTCGTCTTGCCGGCGCCGAGGAAGCCGGTCAGCACCGAGACTGGGATCGGGAAGCCGCTGCCCATTGGCTAGTTCGCAACCTTGACCGGCTGGTCGCCCTGCGCGGCGGAGCCGGCAATCTTCGGGCCGGTGCCGGCCGGTGCCGGCCTGTCGGGCCGCCAGCTCGGGATCGGCACATCGGCAAATTCCTGCGCGCCCTGGTCGAGGATGGCCTTCGGCGCCGGACCGGTGGCGCCGCCAAGGCCGACGGCAACCAGCGTCGGCACATGGTCGAGCTTTTCCTGATAGGGTGATTTCGGCACGTTCTTGGCGGCGGCCGGCGGCGCCTCGGATTGCTCCTGCGGCGTCTTCTTCTTGCAGACCTCGTCCTGCATGTCGTTGGGTGAGACCGTGTCGCCATAGGGCGCCAGCGTGGTGACGGTGGCCGAGCCGGCGACAGGCGTGTCGAACCCCTGATCGAGCAGTTTTGCCGCCGTCTCGGCGCGGGTGACCGCCGACTTCTCGCCAAGCACAACCGCGACCAGCGTGCGCCCGTTGCGCGTCGCCGAACCGATCATGTTGAAGCCGGAAGGGCAGACAAAACCGGTCTTCATGCCATCGGCGCCGGGATAGCGGCCGATCAAGAGATTGTAGTTGGGGATCGCCTTCTTGCCGACGGCAAGGCCCTCGATCGAGAACCACGGCACATATTGCGGAAATTCGCGGCGGATCGCCATCACCAGCACGGCGAGGTCGCGCGCCGTCGTGTACTGATCCGGCGAATAGAGCCCGTTCGGATTGACGAAATGCGTGCCGTTCATGCCGAGCCGGGTCGCCTCGGCGTTCATCCGGTCGGCAAAGGCCGCCTGCGAACCGCCGACATTTTCGCCGACAGCCATGGCAATGTCGTTGGCCGATTTGACCAGCATCATCTTCAGCGCATTGTCGAGCCGCATCACCGAACCCGGCTTGAAGCCCATCTTGCTTGGCGGCTCGGCGGCGGAGTGTTTGGTCACCTTGATCGGCGAATCGAGCTGTACCTCGCCGGCCGCGATCGCCCGAAAGGTGACGTAAGCGGTCATCAGCTTGCTCAGC
>NZ_RZPB01000639.1:0-3507 GCF_003998535.1 Mesorhizobium sp. M7A.F.Ca.AU.002.02.1.1
GGCCTGCAGCAGCGCCCGCATCGGCAGGCCCTGTGCCGGAGCCATCAGATTGTCGTCGAAAAACGCCTTCAATTCGTCCAGCGGCAGTTCCGTCAGCATCGCCTTGACCGGCCCGATCGAGGCCGGCGACATCGAGATCGAGCGGAAACCGAGTCCGATCAACGCCATCGCCGAGATCGGCTTGCCGGCGAGTTCGCCGCATAGCGTCACCGGCGTGTGATTGCGGACGCCGGCATCGGCGATCTGCTTGAGGACGCGCAAGAAGGGTGCCGACAGCGTGTCGAAGCGGTTGGCCAGTTGCGTGTTGCCGCGGTCGACGGCCATGACGAACTGGAACAAATCGTTCGAACCGACCGAGACGAAATCGACCGCTTTCATCAATTCATCGAGCTGGAACAGCAGCGACGGCACTTCAAGCATCGCCCCCAGCTTCAGGCTGGTCGGCAAATGATGGGCAAAGCGCGACAAATGCCGCACCTCGCGGTCGATGATCTCGCGTGCCTGGGTGATCTCGCCGAGTTCGGTCACCATCGGCAGCATCAGCTTCAGCTCACGCCCGCCGCTGGCCTTGAGCAAAGCGCGTATCTGGGTGCGCAGCAGGCCCGGCCGGTCGAGCGTCAGGCGGATCGCCCGCCAGCCAAGCGCCGGGTTCTCTTCCTGGATCGCGCCCTTGAAATAGGGCAGCACCTTGTCGCCGCCAATGTCGATGGTGCGGAAGGTGACGGGCTTGCCGCGCGCCGCTTCGAGCACGTCGCGGTAGAGCTTTTCCTGGGCCTCGGCCCGGGGAAAGGTGGAAGCGACCATGAATTGCAATTCGGTGCGGAACAGACCGATGCCGGCCGCACCCGCTTCGGCAAGCTGCGGCAGGTCGACGGCGAGACCGGCATTCATCAGCAAATCGACCTGGACACCATCCCTGGTCGTCGACGGCTTCTTGCGCAGTTCGCGGTAGACCTCTTGCCGGCGCGCCCTGAAACGCACTTTTTCGGCATAAGCGGCCTCGAGATCGGGCTGCGGCCGTAAATGGATCACGCCCTCCTCGCCGTCGACGATGATGGCATCGCCGTTTTCCGCCATGGAAACAGCGCCCTTCATCTGGCCGGCGACGGGGATGCCCATGGCACGCGCGACGATGACGACGTGGCTGGTCGCTGCACCGTCCTCGAGCACCAGCCCGCGCATCTTGTCGCGGGGATAATCGAGCAGTTCGGCAGCCCCCATCGAACGGGCGACGATGATGGCGTCCTTAGGCAGCGATGCCGCGACATCTTCCGGCCCGCGCCCCATCAGCTGGCGCAGCAGGCGGTTGGCGAGGTCGTCGAAATCGCTCATCCGCTCGCGCAGATAGGGATCGGTCATGTGCAGCATGCGGGCGCGCATGTCGCTCTGCACCTTTTCCACCGCCGCTTCGGCCGTCAGGCCGTTGCGGATCGCCTCTTCCAGCCGTCGCACCCAGCCGCGATCGTTGGCGAACATGCGATAGGCTTCCAGCACCTGGCGATGCTCGCCCTCGAAGGCGACGTCGCGGCGTTCCAGCATGTCGTCGATGGACAGCCTGAGCGAGCTGAGTGAGGTCTCCAACCGGCGAACCTCTTCCTCGCTGTCCTCGTTGAACAGATTGGTGACGACGATGCGCGGCTCGTGCAGCACGACATGGCCAAGCCCGACGCCTTCATTGAAGGACAGGCCGGTGAAGCTGACAGGACGGCGCAGATCGAGTTCGAGGCCGGGCCGGGTCAGCCGCGCCAGATCGCCGGTGGCGATCATCTCGGCGATCACCATCGCCGTGGTTTCCAGCGCCTCGACCTCGTCGTCGCGGTAGTGGCGCATGGTCTTGTTCTGCACCACCAGCACGCCCAGCGTGCGCCCTGCCCGCAGCACCGGCACGCCCAGGAACGAGTTGTAGATCTCTTCCCCGGTCTCCGGCAGGTAGGCGAAGGCAGGGTGTTCCTGCGCATTGGACAGGTTGAGCGGCCGCGCGCTGGCGGCGATGGTGCCGACCAGGCCTTGGCCCAGCCGCAACTGCGCCAAATGGACGGCGTTCGGGTTCAGGCCTTCGGTGGCGTAGAGTTCGAGCACCGAATCGGCACGCAGCACATAGAGCGAGCAGACTTCCGCGACCATGTTGGAGGCGATGTCGCGCACAATCCGGTCAAGCCGCTCCTGCGGCTCCAGCGGCTCCTGCATGAGCTCGCGGAGCCGTTTGAGCAAAACGCGCGGGCCACTGGCCTGATCACGCATCGCGGCTTGTTCTCCAATGGGCATTCTGCCCGCCGCAGTTTCCACCGCGACCGGCGCACACGCAACAACTCAAATCGTTCCCGCTACTGCTTATCCAGACCGTAGACGGAATGCAAAGTACGAACCGCAAGTTCCGTATACGGGCCGTCGATCAGGATCGAAATCTTGATCTCCGAGGTCGTGATGGCGCGGATGTTGATCGATTTGTCGGCCAGCGCCTTGAAAGCGGTGGCGGCGACGCCGGCATGGCTCCTCATGCCGATGCCGATGACCGAAACCTTCGACATGCCGGCTTCCGACTGCACGACATCGTAGCCGATCGAGGCCTTGAGGCGTTCAAGCACGGCCAGCGCCTTGTCGACATCGCCCGACGGCACGGTAAAGGTCATGTCGGTGAACTTGCCGTCCTCGGAAATGTTCTGGACGATCATGTCGACATTGATGTTGGCCGCGGCCAGCGGCCCGAAGATGCCGGCGGCAACGCCCGGCCGGTCGCCGACCCGGCGCAGTGAAATCTGCGCTTCGTCCTTGGCGTAGGCAATTCCGGTGACGACCTGCTGTTCCACGATCTCTTCCTCGTCGCAAATGAGCGTTCCGGGCGGATTGAGCAAATCCCCCATTCCGGGCGCATCGGGATCGTCGAAGGACGACCGCACGAAGGTACGCACCCTGTGCACCATGGCAAGCTCGACCGAACGCACCTGCAGAACCTTGGCGCCGAGCGAGGCCATTTCAAGCATTTCCTCGAACGAGATCTTGGCCAGCCGCCGCGCCTTGGGCTCGATGCGTGGATCGGTGGTGTAGACCCCGTCGACATCGGTGTAGATGTCACAGCGATCGGCTTTGACCGCCGCGGCGATGGCGACAGCACTGGTGTCGGAGCCGCCGCGGCCGAGCGTGGCAATACGATTGTCCGGGCCGATGCCCTGGAACCCGGCAATCACCGCCACCTGGCCCTCGCCGAAGCGCTTGATCAGGAACGCACCGTCAATGTCGAGGATGCGCGCCGCCCCATGCGCATTATCGGTCTTGATCGGGATCTGCCAGCCCTGCCAGGAGCGGGCGTGCACGCCCATGTTCTGCAAAGTGATGGCCAGCAGGCCGGCCGTGACCTGCTCGCCGGAAGCGACGACCGCATCATATTCGCGTGCGTCATGCATCGGCGAGGCCTCACGCGTCCAGCCGACCAGTTCGTTGGTCTTCCCGGCCATCGCCGAAACGACCACCGCCACCTCATGGCCGGCGTCGACCTCGCGTTTGACGTGA
>NZ_RZPB01000063.1:0-14957 GCF_003998535.1 Mesorhizobium sp. M7A.F.Ca.AU.002.02.1.1
GTAGACGAGGTCGTTCCAGTCTGGAATCTGGTTGTGGATCGGGCAGCCGGTCGGCCCGTGGCAGAACGGAATGCCGCAATCCATGCAGCGCGCGGCCTGTTTCTCGACCTCCTTGTCAGACATCGGCAGCGTGAACTCGCGGAAATGCCGGATGCGGTCGGAGGCCGGCTGGTACTTGTGCACCTGCCGGTCGATTTCGAGAAAGCCTGTTACCTTGCCCATAGTCCAGTTCCTGCTGTCCAGATGGTGCGGTTTTCGCCGCACCCGTTAACCCCTTGAGGCAGCCATGGCAACCTTGCGCCGGAGGTCAAACTGTCGATGAAGATGGGCCGGGAAGCCTGGGCTCCCCGGCCATTGCAAAGCCTATTCCGCCGCAACGCCCATGCGCATGCGTTCCATCTCGATCAGGGCGCGGCGGTATTCGACCGGCATGATCTTGCGGAACTTCGGCCGGAACGTCGCCCAGTCGTCGAGAATCTCGCGACCACGTACCGACCCGGTGTAGTGCACATGGTTCGAGATCAGCTGGTAGAGCCGCTCCTCGTCATGGCTGGTCATGTCGCCGGAGACGTCGACGCGGCCCTTGTGGTCGAGGTCGCCGCCATGGTGCAGCAGCCTTTCCATCAGATCGTCTTCTTCCGGAACCGGCTCCAGCTCGACCATCGCCATGTTGCAGCGCTCGGCGAAATCGCCCGCCTCGTCGAGCACGTAGGCGACGCCGCCAGACATGCCGGCGGCGAAGTTGCGGCCGGTCTTGCCGATGACGACGACGATGCCGCCAGTCATGTACTCGCAGCCATGATCGCCGACGCCTTCGACGACGGCGGCGACGCCCGAATTGCGCACGGCGAAACGCTCGCCGGCGACGCCGGCGAAATAGGCTTCGCCCTCGGTTGCGCCATAGAGCACCGTGTTGCCGACGATGATGGATTCAGCCGCGACGATCTTGGCCTCTTCCGGCGGCCGAATGACGATGCGGCCGCCCGACAGGCCCTTGCCGACATAGTCGTTGCCGGCGCCGACAAGCTCGAACGAGATGCCGCGCGCCAGGAAGGCGCCAAAGGACTGGCCGGCAGTGCCGGTCAGCTTCACCGATATCGTATCCTCGCGCAGGCCCTTGTGCTTGAAGCGCTTGGCCACTTCGCCCGACAGCATGGCGCCCGCGGAGCGGTCGACATTGCGGATATCGACCTCGATCTTGACCGGCAGCTTGCTCTCGAGCGCCGGCTTGGCCAGTTCGATCAGCTTGCGGTCGAGCACGTCGTCGATCGGGTGCTTCTGCCGCTCGGTCCAGTGCACCGCTTCATGCGGCGCATCCGGCTTGAAGAACATCTTCGAGAAATCGAGCCCGCGCGCCTTCCAGTGCACGATCAGGTCGCGCTTTTCCAGAAGATCGGTGTCGCCGATGATCTGGTCGATATGGGTGTAGCCCATCTCGGCGAGCAGCTCCCTCACCTCTTCCGCGACGTAGAAGAAGAAGTTGATGACATGCTCGGGCGTGCCCTTGAAGCGCTTGCGCAGCACCGGATCCTGCGTCGCGACGCCGACCGGACAGGTGTTGAGATGGCATTTGCGCATCATGATGCAGCCGGCCGCGATCAGCGGTGCGGTCGAGAAGCCGAACTCGTCGGCGCCGAGCAGCGCGCCGATGATGACGTCGCGCCCTGTGCGCAAGCCACCATCGACCTGCAGCGCAACGCGCGACCGCAAGCCGTTCAGCACCAGCGTCTGGTGTGTCTCGGCAAGGCCCATTTCCCACGGGCTGCCGGCATGCTTGAGCGACGTCAGCGGCGAGGCACCGGTGCCGCCATCATAGCCCGAAATTGTGATGTGGTCGGCGCGCGCCTTGGCGACGCCCGCCGCAACCGTGCCGACGCCGACTTCCGACACCAGCTTGACCGACACGTCGGCTGCCGGATTGACGTTCTTCAGGTCGTAGATCAGCTGTGCCAGATCCTCGATCGAATAGATGTCGTGATGCGGCGGCGGCGAGATCAGGCCGACGCCCGGCGTCGAATGCCGGACCTTGGCGATGGTGGCGTCGACCTTGTGGCCGGGCAGCTGACCGCCCTCGCCGGGCTTGGCACCCTGCGCCACCTTGATCTGCATCATGTCGGAGTTGACGAGGTATTCGGCCGTGACGCCGAAACGTCCCGAGGCGATCTGCTTGATCGCCGAGCGTTCCGGGTTCTTGCCGCCGCCCGGCAGCGGCAGATAGCGGTCGGCCTCTTCGCCGCCCTCGCCGGTGTTCGACTTGCCGCCGATCTGGTTCATCGCGCGCGCCAGCGTCGTGTGCGCTTCGCGCGAGATCGAGCCGAACGACATCGCTCCGGTCGAGAACCGCTTGACGATGTCGGCCGCCGGCATGACGTCGTCGAGCGCCACCTTCTTGCGGCCGGTTTCCCCGGCCAGCTTGAGCTTGAACAGGCCGCGAATGGTCTGGGCGCGGGCCGTCTCGCTGTCGATCTGGGCGGAATAGTCCTTGAAGGTTTCCCACGATCCCTGGCGCACGGCGTGCTGCAAGGTGGCGACAGCATCTGGCGACCAGATATGCGCCTCGCCGCGCATGCGGAACATGTATTCGCCGCCGACCTCGAGGCTGTTGCGCAGCACGGGGTCGTTGCCGAAACCGTCATTGTGGCGGCTGAGCGTCTCGGCCGCGATCTCGTCCAGGCCGACGCCTTCGATCAGCGTCGCGGTGCCGGTGAAGTATTGCTGCACGAAATCGGTCTTCAGGCCGATGGCGTCGAAAATCTGCGCGCCGCAATAGGACTGGTAGGTCGAGATGCCCATCTTGGACATCACCTTGAGGATGCCCTTGCCGATCGACTTGATGTAGCGCGAGACGACTTCGTAGGCGTCCACTTCCTTCGGCAGTTCGCCGCGCTTGTGCATGTCGAGCAGCGTGTCGAAGGCGAGGTAGGGATTGATCGCCTCGGCGCCATAGCCGGCGAGGCAGCAGAAATGATGCACTTCGCGCGGCTCGCCGGATTCGACGACGAGGCCGACCGAGGTGCGCAGCCCCTTGCGGATCAGGTGATGATGGACCGCCGCCGTCGCCAGCAGCGCCGGGATGGCGATGCGGTCGGGCCCGACCTGGCGGTCGGACAGGATGATGATGTTGTAGCCGCCGGCAACCGCCGCCTCCGCCCGCTCGCACAACCGATCGATGGCGCCCTGCATGCCCGCGGCGCCTTCGGCGGAGCCATAGGTGATGTCGATCGTCTTGGTGTCGAAACGGTCCTCGGTGTGGCCGATGGAGCGGATCTTCTCGAGATCGCCATTGGTCAGGATCGGCTGGCGCACTTCGAGCCGCTTGCGGCGCGAATTGCCGACAAGGTCGAAGATGTTGGGCCGCGGCCCGATGAAGGACACCAGGCTCATCACCAGCTCCTCGCGGATCGGGTCGATCGGCGGGTTGGTGACCTGGGCGAAGTTCTGCTTGAAATAGGTGTAGAGCAGCTTCGACTTGTCCGACATCGCCGAGATCGGCGTGTCGGTGCCCATCGAGCCCACCGCTTCCTGGCCTGTCGTCGCCATAGGCGACATCAACAGCTTGGTGTCCTCCTGGCTGTAGCCGAATGCCTGCTGACGATCGAGCAGGCTGACATCCTTGCGCAACGCGCGCGGTTCGACCGGCTTCAGATCTTCGAGGATCAGCTGCGTGTTGGCGAGCCAGGTCTTGTAGGGATGCTTGGTCGCGATCTCCGACTTGAGCTCCTCGTCGGAGACGATGCGCCCCTTCTCCAGGTCGATCAGCAGCATGCGGCCGGGCTGCAGCCGCCACTTCTTGACGATCTTCTCCTCCGGCACCGGCAGCACGCCGGCTTCCGAGGCCATGATGACGCGGTCATCGTCGGTGACGATGTAGCGTGCCGGGCGCAAGCCATTGCGGTCGAGCGTGGCGCCGATCTGGCGGCCATCGGTGAAGACCACCGCCGCCGGTCCGTCCCACGGCTCCATCAATGCCGCATGGTATTCGTAGAAGGCCTTGCGATCGGCATCCATGAGCTTGTTGCCGGCCCAGGCTTCCGGAATCAGCATCATCATGGCATGGCTGAGCCTGTACCCGCCCTGGAACAGGAACTCGAGCGCATTGTCGAAGCAGGCGGTGTCGGATTGGCCGTCATAGGAAATCGGCCACAGCTTCGAGATGTTGTTGCCGAACAGTTCGGAATCGACCGACGCCTGGCGCGCAGCCATCCAGTTGTTGTTGCCGCGCACGGTGTTGATCTCGCCATTGTGGGCGACCATGCGGTAGGGATGCGCCAGCTTCCATGACGGGAACGTGTTGGTCGAGAAGCGCTGGTGGACGAGGATCAGCGCGGTTTCGAAGCGCGGGTCCTTGAGGTCCTTGTAGTAGGCCCCGACCTGATAAGCCAGGAACATGCCCTTGTAGACGATGGTGCGCGCCGACAGCGACACGCAATAGGCGCCGATGTCCTTGTTGTCGTTCTCGGCATAGATGCGGCCCGAGATGACCTTGCGCAGCAGATAGAGCCTGGCCTCGTATTCCTCGTCATCGGTAATGTCTGGCGTGCGGCCGATGAAGATCTGCCGATGGAACGGCTCGGATGCCACGATGTCGGGCGCCTTCGACAGCGACGAATTGTCGACGGGCACGTCACGGAAACCGATGAGCGGAAGTCCCTCGGATTGCGCCGATTCGGCAATGATGTCCTCGATATGGGCGCGAAGGGCCGCGTCCTGCGGCATGAACCAGTGTCCGACGCCGTACTGGCCCGCCGGCGGCAGCTCGATGCCCTGGGCTGCCATCTCGTCACGGAAGAACTGGTCGGGAAGCTGCACCAGCACGCCGGCGCCATCGCCGACCAGCGGATCGGCGCCGACGGCGCCGCGATGCGTCAGGTTTTCGAGCACAGCAAGCCCGTCCTCGACGATCTGATGCGACTTCACGCCCTTCATGTTGACGATGAAACCGACGCCGCAGGCGTCATGCTCGTTGCGTGGATCGTAGAGGCCCTGGGCGGAAAATCCGTTGGCGCTTCGGCCAATATTGGATCGCAAGGTGGTTTTGACGGTTGCCGCTTTCGTCTGCGCGGCCTGGCCGTTCGTCGCAGAGTGCGTCATGTCCGTCATCTCCTGTCCTCCTTCCCAGCCATTCAGGCGCTGGTTTGCCTCGGCAAGCGCTTGGCTCACCCTGATCCTTGTGGCACGTCTTGCGAAATCCTGTCGAACCAGGCGGCTTTCCGCATGGATCGCATCTGGTAATCGTACAGGCCAGAGTCTGGCTGTCCACCTGTCGCTCGCGGCAACAGCCGGAGAGGCCCAAATGATACGCCAATCCAGCTCGTTTTGTGCGACAAAATAAGACAGCACTACTGTCCTAAATTTTTATGGCAGAAATCCCGGACGCACACAAGACCGATTTGCAAAAAACTTGGGGCATTCGCGACAGAAAATGTCGTGAAGCTGAGGAAAAACGTAAGCTTCAGTCGTCGGCCTGGGCTTTGCCCGTTGGCTGGCTTTACTGTTTTTCCGGCGCCTGGCCCTTGCGATCAGCACGCGAAACCGGTCAACTTCAGTCTGATTTCCCCAACCCCCCGTTCTCCCAAGACATAGGCAGATGCATGTTCTTCGCTTCCGACAATTGGGCAGGCGCCCACCCCAACATTGCCGCCGGCCTGTCGGCCAATGCCGGCGGCTTTTCCACCGCCTATGGCGACGGAGCGCTCGACCAGGCAGTCTACCAGCGCTTCAGCGAGATTTTCGAACGCGAGGTCGCGGTGTTCTTCGTCGCCACCGGCACGGCCGCCAACTCGCTGGCGCTGACCGCTTACAACAAGCCGGGCGGCGTTTCCTTTGCTCATCGCGAATCGCATGTCATCGAGGACGAATGCGGCGCGCCGGTGTATTTTTCCGGCGGCTCACGCCTGCATGAGATCGATGGCGCGCTGGGCAAGATCGATCCGCACAATCTGGAAAGGACCATCGGCCGTTTCGCACCGGAAATCGTCCATTGGGGACGGCCGATGGCCGTTTCGATCACCCAGTCGACCGAGGTCGGCACCATCTACGGCCTGGATGAGATCGAGACGATCGCGGCGATCGCCAAACGATATTCGGTGCCCTTGCACATGGACGGCGCCCGCTTTGCCAATGCGCTGGTCGCGCTCGACACGTCGCCAGCCGAAATGACCTGGAAACGCGGCGTCGACATCCTGTCCTTCGGCGGCACCAAGAATGGCTGCTGGTGCGCCGAAGCGATCGTGCTGTTCGATCTTGATCGTGCCAGGGAATTGGCGTTCCTGCGCAAGCGCGCCGCCCAGCTGTTTTCGAAATCGCGCTTCGTCGCGGCGCAGTTCGAGGCCTATTTCAAAGACGGATTGTGGCTGGACACCGCCCGCCACGCCAACGCCATGGCCGCACGCCTTGCCGCCGCGATCGAGGATTCGGCCACGGCAAAACTGGCATGGCTGCCGCAGGCAAACGAGGTTTTCGCAGTGATCAAGAAAGCCGAAGCTGAAAAGCTGCAGGCAGCGGGTGCGGCGTTCTATGATTGGCACAAGCCGCACGGCTTTGACGGCCACATCAGCGAGGACGAGTTGCTGTATCGCTTCGTCACCAGCTTCGCGACGACGGCCGATGAGGTCGACCGTTTTGGCCAGCTGATCGCCTGATACCGAAATCCCCGATAACAAAAAAGCGGCGCCTTTCGGCGCCGCTTCCGTCTCGGGAGGAGACTTGTACTTTAGGCAGCGGTCTTGGCCTCGATCTGCTTGGCCTTGGCCGAAGATGCCGTAATCGCGATCTTGCGCGGCTTCAGCTCCTCGGGGATGTTGCGCTTGAGGTCGACGAACAGCAGGCCGTTCTTCAGCGAAGCACCGACAACTTCGACGTGGTCGGCAAGCTGGAAGCGGCGTTCGAAGGCTCTCGAGGCAATGCCGCGATAGAGCAGTTCAGAGCCTTCGCCGGTGCCCTCGTCCTTGCGCTCACCCTTCACGGTCAGCACGTTGCGATGGGCTTCGATCGAGATTTCCTCGTCAGAGAAGCCGGCAACCGCCATCGAGATCCGGTAGGAATCCTCACCGGTGCGCTCGATGTTGTAGGGCGGGTAGGTCTGCGCGCCATCCGGCTGCGCAAGCGAATCGAGCATCGTGAACAGACGATCGAAGCCGACGGTCGAGCGATAAAGCGGGGAAAAATCAACGTGACGCATGAGGTGTTCTCCTGTTGAGCAACATGGTTTGCGTATGGCCGGTGCGAAACCCTTGAGCGGCGTTTCGGGTGGGCCAGCGGCCCCTACATTGGCGACCGCACGAGACATTTGGGGAGCGCTGGAAAGCATTTCAAGATTTCACCTGGCGGCAAAAGCCACGGCGGCCGGACCCTTGATGAACGGCAGATGAACCGGCACTTCGGCGCGCGTTCAGGCAGCCGGCGCTAAAGTCCATTCCAGGATCAAGGACTGGCGGCGCCGATTGCACAACAGGCACCGCAACGAGGCCGACCGGGTGTAACGTCCCTTCCTCCCGGATCGACAGAGGCCGGAAGCACGCTTTCAAGCGGCTTCCGGCCTTCCCTGTTGCAGCCCAGTCAGTCACCGGGAATTCCTTGGCTTTTGGCGCATGGGCGTCTATCACCATAGCGGAGCCGGCCAGCGCAGGCGGGCATGCGAGACGCCGAGCACGAAGCGCCGAATGACGGATCTTTTCACCGAAAACTCCCTTTTTCACGAAATCGAGGGCAATCCGCGGCCGGAAAACGCCGCCGGCGGCTTCTTCACCACGCGTGACCGCAAGAATATCCGCTACGGCCTGTTCGGCGCGGTCGCTCGCCCGATGAAGGGCACCGTGGTCCTGCTCACCGGCCGCAACGAGTGCATCGAGAAATATTTCGAAACCATCCGCAACCTTGCCGATCGTGGCTTTGGCGTCGCCACGCTCGACTGGCGCGGCCAGGGCGATTCAGACCGGCTGATCCGCGATCGCCAGCGCGGCTACGTCAGCAGCTTCCGCGACTACACCGCCGACCTCGAACAGTTCTTCGAGGAGATCGTGCTGCCCGATTGCCGCGGACCCTACTACATCCTGGCCCATTCGGCAGGCGCATTGATCACCCTGCTGGCCGCGCCGTCGATGGTGAACCGCGTCCGGCGCATGGTGCTGATCGCGCCTTTCCTGACGCTGCCCGACCTTCCGGTCTCGATCTCGACGGTTCGCCGCGTCTGTTCCCTGTTCTGCGCTCTCGGCCTCGGCCGGCTCTATGCCGCCTGGGGTCCGCGGCCGAGGGCAACGGCCCCTTTCGAGACCAACAAGCTGACATCGGACCCGGAACGCTATCGGCGCAACACACGGATCTATGAAGAATACCCGCAACTGGCGCTTGGCGGGCCGACGATCCGTTGGCTGCGGGCAGCCGCGAAAGCTTCGGAAGCCGTCAACGACCCCGACTTCATGGCCCGGATCCAGGTCCCGCTGCTGATCATCGCCGCCGGCGCCGACCAGGTCGTCTCGACCAGGGCTGTCGAAGCCTACGCCAGGCGTCTGCGGCTCGGTTCATTGCTGATGATCGACGGCTCCCGCCACGAAATCCTGCAGGAAGCCGACATCTACCGCGAGCAATTGCTCGCCGCCTTCGACGCCTTCATTCCCGGCAGCGACGACCCCACGGCCTGACGGCCGCCGGTCGCTGGTCAGCCGCGCAAGGCAGCCATGGCAGCTGCGTGGAGTTCCGGCGTTGCAGCCGCCAGGACATCGCCGCCCTTTTCCGCAGGCCCGCCATCGAATGTGGTGACCACACCGCCTGCCTTCTCGATGATCGGGATCAGCGCCACGATGTCGTATGGCTTCAAACCGGGATCGGCGACGATATCGACGCTTCCCGAAGCGATCATGGCGAAGGCATAGCAATCGGCGCCATAGCGGGCGAGTTGGATCTGTCTTTCGAATGCATCGTAACGGTTGCGCGCTTCGCCTTTGAATAGCGCCGGCGTGGTGGTGAACAGCGTCGCCTGGTCCAACTTCGTCGTCTTGCGGGTCGTCAGTTTTCGCGGCCCGCCCGGCCCCTCATAGTGCGAACCTGAGGCGTTGGCGTAGAACAGCTCGCCGGTGAAGGGTTGCGCCATCATGCCGGCAACGGCGTCACCGTCGACCGTCAGCCCGACCAGCGTGCCCCACACCGGCAGGCCGGAAATAAAGGCGCGCGTGCCGTCGATCGGGTCGATCACCCAGACATGCCGGCTCGAAATGTTCTCGCTGCCATGCTCCTCGCCAAGAATGCCATGGTCGGGATACTCGGCAGAGATCAACGCCCGGATAGCGCGCTCGGCCTCGCGATCGGCCTCGGTGACCGGATCGAAACTGCCCTGTTCCTTGTTGGCGACCGCGCCTTGGGCACGAAAGCGCGGCAAGGTCTCCGCCGCCGCCACCTGCGCGATGCGGCGCATGAAATCGACACTGATGTCCAACTGATTCTCCCGCACTGCAGCATGTCCGAGCCGTGCTCTGCCGCCAATTTCGTACCAAAACAAGTGTGTTCGACTACTTCTCCGCGACGGCATCTGTTGCCCGGATGTCACATAAGCGTCGTCGAAACGCAATTTCCACATCAGAGTGAATTAAAAAAGCCTGAAGGTCGCTTGACATTTGTGCAACGCACAATACCCTTGACCTCGGACAGGGTTTCCTGTCCATGCCCTCCTTGGGCGTTTCCTCCCTAGACTTCGACCGTATCGTGCAAACGATGCGGTCTTTTTTTACGCCGCGATTTCACTCCGCGGCCAGCGGCAGGTCGATGAAATGATGGTCGGGCATCGACATCAGGTCGGCTGAGAACCGCGTCAGATCGTCGGCCAGCGCATCGAAGCCGGCGGCCTTCTCGAATGTCCGTTCGTTCATGTAGAGCCCGCGATTGACCTCGATCTGCAGCGCATGCAGATGGCGCGCCGGGCGGCCGTAATGCTCGGTGATGAAGCCGCCGGCATAGGGTTTGTTGTGGGCAACCGAATAGCCCATGGCGCTGAGCAGGCCGATCGCGGTCTCGGTCAGGGCGGCGGTTGCCGAGATGCCGAAACGGTCGCCGATGATGAAGTCGGGCCGCAGCCCGCTGTCGCCGACACGGATGCTCGCCGGCATCGAATGACAGTCGATCAGCACGGCAAAACCGAACCGCGCATGGGTCCGGGTCAAAAGCCGCTTCAGCGTCTCGTGATAGGGCTTGTAGACGGTTTCGATCCGGGCAACGGCTTCCGACAGCGGCAGGCGGCCGGAATAGATGTCGAGCCCCTCGCCGACCAGCTTCGGCACCGTGCCAAGCCCACCCGCCACCCGCGCCGAGCGGATGTTGCAGAAGGACGGCACTGGCTCGGCGAACATGCGAGGATCGAGCTCCCACGGCTCGCGATTGACGTCGAGATAGGCCCTCGGAAAATTCGCCGCCAGCAGCGGCGCGCCGAGCGCCACGGCACCGCCGAACAGCTCATCGACGTAACAGTCTTCCGACCGGCGGATGGCGTTGCGGTCCAGCCTTGCCATGGCCAGGAACCGTTCGGGATAGTAGCGGCCGCTATGCGGCGAATTGAAGAGGAAGGGGACGCGCTGCTCGGCGCCCGACCGGATTTCGAAGGGTGGAAAGACCGAAAAATCCTCGGCTGCCGTCTTCAATTTGAACGAACCCGAAAACACCAGTGCATCATGATGTGAAAGTGCCACCTTGCAGGCCGCGTGTCCAGCATTTCAGCGGCGGCACACCCCCGGCAAATATGGATCATCGCCGTCCGCGTTCACTTGATGTTTACCCTCACCTCCTCATATACAGGATGGTTAACGGGCTTGCCCAACGGCAATCTCGGGCGGGTGATTCGGACAGGATATCATGGCACGCATTCTTCTGGCGGAAGACGACGACGATATGCGTCGGTTCCTCGTCAAGGCGCTGGAGCGCGCCGGTTACCAGGTCAGCGATTTCGACAATGGCGCCAGCGCCTATGAGCGGCTGCGCGAAGAGCCGTTCTCGCTGCTGCTGACCGACATCGTCATGCCGGAGATGGACGGCATCGAGCTGGCGCGCCGCGCCACCGAGATCGATCCCGATCTGAAAGTCATGTTCATCACCGGTTTCGCCGCCGTTGCGTTGAACCCGGATTCCAAGGCGCCGAAAGACGCCAAGGTGCTGTCGAAGCCATTCCATCTGCGCGACCTCGTCAACGAGGTGGAGAAGATGCTGCAGGCGGCCTGAGCCGTTTTCTAGGCGAGGCGCCGCACCTCTTCGCCACTGCGGCGAGACGACGCCTTCTTTCCTTTTTCCTGCTATTGACGCGCTGGATCAAAAATGGTGTATGCGCGGCTTCGGATGGGCGTGTAGCTCAGCGGGAGAGCACTGCATTGACATTGCAGGGGTCACAGGTTCAATCCCTGTCACGCCCACCATCCAACCAGACAAATCAGACTTGGATCGACATGCTGGCCGGCTCGCCAGACAAAGCGCGTGGGCATGACGCGCGGGATGAGCAGCGTCGAGGTGCTGGCGGAAGAACGCCTCACTTGGGATAAGCAGGGCACAGCGTGGCACAGGGCCGTCCAGGGCGCGCGTTACACAGAGGTGGACGATTTCGGTGCCTCAAGGGGAGGCTGGACGTTGGCGAGCTTTCGAGCGCAACCCGCCCGTCCCAGCGCTGACCGGAACGGGCGACACGCAATCAGATCATTGCGGCGCTGGATCAGGCGTATTTCCCGGCCTGTCGCCGCCGCCCTTGCCTTCGCGGCAAGGCTCGCCGATGCCGCAGCATTTGCCGTTATAGGTGACGCCAGGCTTCAGCTTGTCGCATTCCCTGGGAGCGGTTGTCTTGCAGCCGGCCAGCACCGAAACGGCGATGGCGGCCAAAAAGACGTTTCTCGAGACAGTAAACATAAGACGTTCTCCTTGATGAACCATGTTTGGACACATCACTTGGTCGCGCCTCGGGTGAATTGGTTCACAAAAATAGTGATGGCGGCGAAAACAACCCTCACGGTTATTCGACAGAGGACACTCCTGGGCAGGCGCAGCAATCGCGTGGCGACGTGTCGGCGACGGCGAACACGCCCACGATGACGATGGCGGCCGATGCGGCGTCCTAGATGAATTGCGTGGTCATCTGGTCTAGAATCCAGCCAAAGCCCTGGTGATGCCGACAAGATGGCAACGAAGATCACGGCGGCAATAAGCTGAGCACGGTGTTCCTGGACCTGGGGCGGGAACGCAGCACTGATTTGGGTTGAAGATAAGCGGGCCTTGCGGCATGCGTTCCGGGACAAGGTGAAGTGAGGAGTTTATGCGGGGCGTTGCGATTCTTACAGAGGGAAGAAGCGGTTCGAACTGGCTGGGAAGCCTGACGAACGCAACTGGCCTGATGGGACGGTCGGAGGAATGGCTTGATCCGGCCTATCTACGTTTCGATCCCCGCACCTATGATGATCTTGAAAAAGCGGTCATCGAGAAAGCGTCGACCGACAACGGGCGGTTTGCGATCAAGTTGTTTCCGCGCCATCTGGCCTGGTGTAAGGAGAAATTCGGAAAGGATTTTCTATTCGAGATTCGAAGAAAACACGGCTTGGAATTCATTTTGTTGGAACGTCGCGACCGAATTCAGCAAGCTATTTCGTTCTACCGAGCTAGGATGTCTGGAGTGTGGACGAGCCGGCACGAAGGGAAAGTCAATCCGCGCTCTGTTCCTTATAGCTTCGCCGACATCAGCCAAGCGTATTTCCAGATTGATCGAAGCTATGCGTTCTGGAGGTCCTACCTACAACTTGCGGGGCTGGATTGTCGTCAATTCGTCTACGAAGATTTGCAGCAAGACCCACGGCCCTATCTGGAAGCTGTGGCGGATTATATGGGCGTCCAGGTCCCGGAAGACACCGCCAATTCGAGATTCACTGTTCAACGGGACAGCCTCACGGAAGAATGGATAGTGCGCTTTCGTGAGGACGCAGCGGCCAAGGGCGCCATTGAGGGCATCGGGGAGATGGCGGTGCCAAGAACGCTCGACAATATCGCCCGCTTTGCCCTGAAACGGCCCCTGATCCGAAAGCGCTTCTAGAGGCAGGTACTTTCTTCGGGGAAATTCGATGATCGTTGCAGCTGGCTCGGTTCCAGCGCTCGATGCCCCGGCTCTTCCTCCAGAACACCTGGAGTAAATCGCGCCGGTCAACCGTCTGCCCGCAGTAATGATCTTCTTCCGGGATGTCCTGGCCGCCGTGCAGCTTGCTGGGAACGGCGGGCCAGGGTCAGATAGTTTCGTCATGTCGCTCGAACCTGCCATTGCGGCAAAAAGTTCCGGAACCATCCTTCAAGCTGATGGAATCGCGGATCGCGTGTGCAGGATCGGCATTTCCCGGCTGTTCGCCGAGGTAGAGCGGTTCGCATTTGGGTTGACTTCTAGCCTGCGCCTGGCGCAACGCCGCATGTAGTGCTTGAAGTTGGCGAAGGGTTTCTCGATTGGGTTGAGGTCCGGACTATAGGGGGCAGGAAGGAGAGCCTCGCGGAGCCAGCCTACTGGTCATCGTCATCGTTATTGTCTGGATTGTCGACCAAACATCCCGCGCCGTGACACCCTTGGTAATTGCCTTGAGTGTCGAAATTCGGATTGCCATCCTTGTCGTAACTCGGCCTTGGATCGATGTAGCTGTCGTCCTTTCGACGCGCTTCCTTGCGATCCTTGTCTCTCTGTTCTTGCGCGGCCATGCGATCCAATGAGCGCTGCTCATCTTCTGAACGTTGTGAGGTCTGTTGCATCATGCAGTCGGCAAACCTGTTGGTTCCTGGCCTGTAGCCGTAAGACGCGCACTGTTGCTGATCCATTGCGCGCTGATCCTCAGCGCTGACGCAACCGGCAACCGCCAACGGCACAAGCGCGATCAGCACATATCTCATCTTGAAATTCGGCATTTTGTCACTCCAGATTATTCTGATGGCACCGGGCAAGAGAGGTCACCCTCCTGGCAGTTCAGGTAGGCCTTCAACTGCCTGGTGCGGGCCTTGGTCAGGTCAGCCTGACAAGCAGCGGCAACCATCGGCGCCGCGGAGCCACCATCGTCACCGCTGGATTGAAACGTGCATTCGGCGTTGCGGAACGCAATCCACGCTCTCTGCGCTTTCACGAACCGTGCCTTGCCGTCGGAATCATCCGTAAGCCGCTTCTGGATTTGCTTGAAGGTCTGGTTCAATGCCTGATCGGCTCTTTTGAAATCCGAAGCTGGATCAGCCAGAGCCGCGGTGGCGGCGAACGACAGCATGGCGACCGCAGCAAGTAGAAAACGCATGATTGTATCCCCCTCATGAAAACAACCACAAGTAAGCACGCATAGGAGCAGCCGGCAAGGCCTGGAAAACCATATAGTAAGCAAAGGGTTGTCGGGTTCAACAATGCAGGACGGACGAGGCTAGGGCCGTGAGGTGATATGCGGGGAGTGGCAGATAACTCATGTATTCGATGCAATGGCGGTCGAATGCGGCCGCCACAAGCTGACCATGTTTGGACACATCGCTTGGTCGCGCGCCGGGAGGATTGGTTCCAAGAAAATTGCGATCACCGGCGCATCTTTTGCGAGCTTGCCTTTGCGTGAAGGCGAATCGCCGATGCCGGGGCATTTGCCATGCTATGTGGTTTTCGGATTTGATTTATCGCATTGTCCTGTCGGCGTTGCCTGGCAACCTGCCGTCACTTATGCAGCAGAACGTAACAGGACATTCGCAACGTTACATGCGAGAGACGTTTTCCATGATTGATCGTGCCGCACAATTCAGGGCTTCGTCGCCTCACGCTCAAAAATGGTCCAGAATCAAAGTCGGAATGATTGGCGAAACCGCGCGCATCCCCGAGGCGGTGATCGGGATCCGGTCTCCCTGCGTGCCGTCATGAGTTCACAGTCCGGTAGGACAAAACTATCGTCCTGGCCGAAGATATATCGCGAACTGAACCGTGTGCGCACGCAATTGCGGTCGCCGTGGTCGAC
>NZ_RZPB01000640.1:0-3489 GCF_003998535.1 Mesorhizobium sp. M7A.F.Ca.AU.002.02.1.1
ATCGGCCACTATGATTTCTGCAAGCTGCATCCGGGCGAGTGCTCGATCCGCCCGGCCAATCTGGCGCCGGCTCCGATGACCGACGCGCTGATGCGCAAGCTTCTCAATGTCACCGCCAGGGTCAACGCCGCCGTCAAGCCGATGAGCGACATGGACATCTACGGCAAGGACGAGGTCTGGGCCTATCCCGACAAGGGCGTCGGCGATTGCGAGGACTATGTGCTGGAAAAGCGACGCCAGCTTTCGCGCATGAGCATCTCGCTTGCCGATCTTCTGATCACCGTCGTGCGCAAGCCCGACGGCGAGGGCCACGCCGTGCTGACGGTGCGCACCGACGAGGGCGACTATGTGCTCGACAATCTGACCGACAAGGTCAAGCCATGGGACGCGACCGGCTACCGCTTCCTCAAGCGGCAGGCGATCGACAACACCGGCCGCTGGGTCTCGATCCGCGGTGGCCAGCAAGTTCTGGTCGGCGCGGTTCAGTAGGCACCGGCAACGGCGGCTTCCCTAGGGGCGGCATCCAACGCTTCGTCATCACAGGGCTGAGCAGGAGCGAAGCTCCGTCGCGAAGACCCCGGGATCCATGCCGTGATGCCGATGAAGAACGCTGCGGCGCAGGAACAGGCGCCTGCAATCGTCATACCGTCATCACCAGATCTTTTGCCCCGTCGCGACGCTCGCAACTCGCGGCATGGATCCTCGGGTCTGCGCGTCCGCTCCGCCCGTGGATGACGAAATCGATGGGCCCTCCGCCAGAATTCGCATTTCTCCGTGAACCATTTCGCTCCGGCCAGCGACACACAGCCGTGAACCGAAACCAACCATGGAGACTTCAGATGACTGCTTTTCTGCGAAACACCCTTCTTGCCGCTATCGCGGTGTCGAGCATGGCCGGATCCGCCATGGCCGATCAGACCACCAGCTGTGCCAAAGCCAACCTCAACGACCTCTGGGCCGGCCGCTGTTGCGGTGATGCCGGGGCGTCGGACTGCCTGGGCGGCGGAAACAATGGCCACGACCACGGCGATCATGGCCGGGGTGGAAATGGCGGCACCGCCGGCAAGAAATGATCTCACCACTTTGCCCGCCGGCGGGCAGTGTCCTCGTGAGGCAGGCGAACTTGTACCGGCGCGGACCGTCAGGCTACGGCCGCTGGTTCAACGCCCCGCGGATCGATGCGGTGATGCGGCGAAGCTCGGTTTCGTCGAGTTTCTCGATGTTTTCCGCCAGCAGATTGGCGAGCTCGGTGGCGGCGGGGGAAAGACCCGACGTGTCGAGTTTTACACGCGGGTGCGAGGCCTCGGCCAGCCGCGCCAGTTCCTCGGCATCGTCCCAGATGATGTTGAAATAGCCGATGATCTTCTGGATCAGCGTCCAGGTCGGGGCGCCTCGCCTGCCATGTTCGAGCGCCGACAGATAGGCGGCGCTGACGCCGATCGCCGCCGCCATGTCCTTCTGGCGGACACCACGTTCGCTTCTCAGCGTCCGCAGCTTCTCGCCGAACGGGGTCATGCGCCCATCCTCATGAACGGACCCGCCGCAGGCGGATATAGAGCGCACCCGAACCGCCGTGATTGCGGGCGGCATGGTCGTGGCTGGAGACGAGCGGCCGGAAGGCAGGCGTCGACAGCCAGGCCGGCACGGCGCGCCGCAACACGCCATCGCCGCCGGAGGACGAGCCCTTGCCGGTGATGACCAGGACATAGCGGACGCCGCCGGCATGCGCCCGGTGCAGAAACGAGAACAGCAGCGAGTAGGCCTCGTCCTGCGTCATGCCGTGCAGATCGACGCGGCCCTCGATCGGCAGCCGGCCCTTCGACAATTTGTCCAGCGTCGGTTCGTCGAGGCGGTGCGTGACATGCTGCGCCTTCGGCTTCGCGGTCCCTGCGACATTGGCGACGGGCTGGGCGGGCTGCGACTGGCTTGGCTTGGCCTCGGCAGGAATTTCGGGGATGTCCACGGCAAATTTCCCCTTCAGCGGCTTGGCCGTGCGCGCCACCAGGTTCCACAGAACCCGGTCGTCCTCGCTGAGCTTGTCCGGGCGCCGGGTCATCGGACCGCACCCGCAATGAGCGCGCGCGGCACCAGCGCATAAAAATCCGCGGCATTGCGGACCACGCCGGCGATCTCGCCCGCGGCATCGCCCGAACCGGCGAACAGGTCGCCCCGCGCCGGCCCGGTGATGGCGGAGCCAGTGTCCTGCGCGATCATCAGGCGGCGGAATGGTTTTGCGTCGAAGGCGGCGAGCGTCGGCGCGTCGATGTAAAAGGGCGTGCCGAATGTGTGCAGCAGGCGGTCGACGGCGATCGAGCGGCCCGGCGTCAGCGGCACCTTGGCGGCGGCGATCGGACCAAGGGCAACGTCCTCGACATCGGCCGGGCGGAAGAAAATGTAGGAGCGGTTCTGCCACAGGATCTCGTCGACGCGGTCCGGATGCGCCTTGAACCAGGCGCGGATCGATTGCATCGTCACTTCCGCCAGCGGGATCTCGCCAATCTCGCTCAGGACCTTGCCTGGTCCGGTGAAGCGCTGGCCGGATTTGGCGGCATAGGTGACGCGGGCAAGCCGGCCGTCGGTCATGGCGAGGCGTGCGGCACCTTGCACGTGAATGAAGAAGGCATCGACCTTGTCGGCCAACCAGGCGATTTCCAGGCCCTTGCCATCAAGCGCGCCGCGCTCGATCTCGCCACGGTCATGATATTCGACCGGCCCGTTCGGCGTCTGGCGCGCGAAAGCGAGATAGGGGTCCAGGCCCGGCGGCCGGTTTGCGTCATCGATATCGACGAGATCGGCCGGGCGCGACAGCAGCGGCACCGAAAACCGGTCCGTGCGCACCGGTGACGTCTCGACCTGCGGTTCATAGAAACCGGTGACGAGCCCATTTTCGGCAGGGATAAGCGCCGGGACAAAATGGCGCTCGAAGAAGGCGCGAGCTTCGCCGCGGGTCAAAACCGGCGACCGATTCGCCGGCGAAACGGTCCGGGCCTCGGCGTAGACATCCGCAAAGGCGTCGAAGTCGACGCCGAGCGCGCCGCTGCGATAGGGTTTGGTCAGGACATGGAAGGCCGAGCGCCGAAAGGCGGCGAAGGCGGCCGAATGGTCGTCATCGCCCCAGCCGGGCAGATCGCCGAAGGCTTTCTCGACAAAAAGAGGCGATAGCGACACCGGAGCCTCGCCGCGTATTCCCTAGTCTTCTTCCTCGGTGGCGACGAGCTTCCAGTTCGGATCGCGCGAGCGCGTGTCACGGGCGAAGGTCCAGACATCCTTGACCTCGGCCACGGTTTCCGGGTCGCCGTCGATGACGGCACCGGCCTTGTCGCGGGTCGCCGAAATCAGCTCGCTGATGATGCGCAGCGTGACATGCGCCTCGCCGCCCTTCATCTCGGCCGAGACGATATCGGCCTTGTCGATGCCGACGAAGGAGGACTGGATCTTTTCCGCCTTGGCCTCGCGCTCGCCGATGGCGGCGACAAAACCGTCATAGAC
>NZ_RZPB01000641.1:0-3482 GCF_003998535.1 Mesorhizobium sp. M7A.F.Ca.AU.002.02.1.1
AGCATGCAGCGTATCGCGACATCAGACGACATTGCCCGGGGGCTCGATGCGCTTTGCGTGATCGACCCGCGCCTGGAAAAGGTGCGCGGCATGGCCGGCGAAGTGCCGCTGCGGCTGTCCGAACCGGGGTTTCGAAGCCTGGCGTCGATCGTCGTCTCGCAGCAAGTGTCCCGCGCCAGCGCCGATGCGATCTTCGGCCGGCTGACCAAGCTCGTCGATCCGCTGACGCCGCAGGCGATCCTGGCCGCCGGCGAGGACATGTTTCGCGAGGCCGGCCTGTCGCGGCCGAAGCAGCGCGGCCTGATCGCAATTGCCCAGGCCGTGGTCGACGGCCTCGACCTGCATCACCTCTGTTCGCTCGATGCCGAGGAGGCGATCACGACGATGACGGCGGTGTCCGGCATCGGCCCGTGGACGGCGGAAGTGTACCTCTTATTCGCCGCCGGGCACCCCGACATTTTCCCCGCGCGTGATGTCGCGCTGCAGAGCGCGGTCGGCCACGCGCTCGGCATCGAGCCGCGTCCGCCGGAGAAAACGCTGATCGCATTGGCCGAATCATGGAGCCCGTGGCGAGGTGTCGCATCGCGGCTTTTCTGGTCCTATTATCGTGAAACCAGAGGGCGGGACGCCGCGCCGCCGGCCTGAATCCGCGAAAAATCATAAAAATCATGCATTTTTGGCGCTTCAGCGACGCGACAATCCGCTTCACATCCCTGTCATGTCGGGCTTACAGTATCCGTGCCGTTCGGGTCTAGAACCAAGGAGGTGAACACGTGACGGTTGCCGTATCTCCGGATGGGCTTCCAGCACTGGTGCTGAATGCGGATTACCGTCCGCTCAGCTATTACCCCTTGTCGCTCTGGTCGTGGCAGGACGCTATCAAGGCGGTGTTCCTCGACCGGGTGAACATCGTCGCCGAATACGAGCACGCCGTCTCCTCGCCGACCTTCTCGATGAAGCTGCCGAGCGTTGTCAGTCTTAAGGCCTATGTGAAGCCCTCCAGGCACCCGGCCTTCACCCGCTTCAACGTCTTCCTGCGCGATCGCTTCCAGTGCCAGTATTGCGGCACGCCGGAGGACCTGACCTTCGATCACGTCATCCCCCGCCATCGCGGCGGCGCGACGACGTGGGAGAATGTCGTTGCCGCCTGTTCGCCGTGCAATTTGAGGAAGGGCGGCATGATGCCGGCGCATGCCAAGATGTGGCCGTTGCAGAAGCCTTTCCAGCCGACGGTGCACGATCTGCACAACAATGGCCGCCTGTTCCCGCCCAACCATCTGCATGAGAGCTGGATGGATTATCTCTACTGGGATGTCGAACTCGAACCATAGAGTTCGGCACAAATCCGCCATGCTGGCCGCCTGACGCAGCTTTCTGCGCTTCCGGTGCTCACGTACTTCAGTACGCTCCGCTCCGGTTCTCGAAAGCCGCGCCATCCGACTCAGCCTGGCGAATTTTTGCTCGAACTCTGCGTCGCGCCGTTCAATCGAATTGGTTTAGTCGCGGGCGAAAGCGGCTCGGAAGGCGACGGCGGCGAGGATCAGGCTGGCGATGGCGTTCCAGCCGGCCAGCGACAGGCCGAGGATGCGCAAAGCGGCCTTGTCGCAGGACGGCGGCACGAATTTGTCGAGCGCGTCGAGCACGCCCTTGCCGCCGGTGTCGACCGGTCCGGCGCCTGCGGTACAATCGGTCGGGCCGGCCCACCACTGCCATTCGACGCCGGAGTGGTAGACGCCGAGATAGAGGCCGTAGAGCATCAGGATGCCGCCGACGGCCAGCAGGCCGCGCGTCAGCCAGCTGGGTGCGTGCAGCATCGACGCAATCACCGCCAGCACCATCAGCGGGACGCCGATATAGTAGGGCGTGCGCTGTTCGAGGCAGAGGTGGCAGGGGATATAGCCGCCGAGATACTGGAAGCCGAGCGCCGAGCCAACGGTGGCGGCCATGGCGACGGCGAGGAACAAGGCGGTCAGCGTGCGCTGGCGTCCGGTGTCGGCATTCATGGTCGCTGTCATTTCAATCGGTCCGTCCGGCTTGCAATGGTTCTGTTCAGAACGCGTATTTGACCAGGATATAGAGCAAAATCAGGGCAACCGCGCCGGCGCCGGCGATCAGGCCGAGGCGCTTTTCGATGAATTCGCGGATCGGTTCGCCATAGCGGCGCAGCAGCCAGGCGAGCAGCAGGAAGCGGGCGCCGCGGGCCACGATCGCCAGCACGATGAACAGCAGCAAATTGACGCCGATGACACCGGACAGGATCGTCACCACCTTGATCGGCGGCAGGTGGGCGGCACCCGACGTGATCAGCATCAGGACGATGAAGCCGACGCCGGCGCCCGCGCGCAGTTGCTCGAACTCGTCGTACTTGCCGTAGAATTCGAGGATCGGCCTGGCGACCGCGTCATAGGCATAGTGGCCGATGAACCAGCCGGCGATGCCGCCCAGCACCGAGGCGACGGTGGCGATCAGCGCATAGCGGTAGGCGCGATCCGGCCGCGACAGCGCCATCGGCAGATAGAGCACGTCGGCCGGCACCAGGAACACCGAGCTTTCGACGAAGGCGATGAAGGCCAGCCACCATTCGGCGGATTTGCGGGCCGCCAGCGACAGGGTCCAGTCGTAAAGTCCGCGAAGCATCGGCACTCCTAATGCGTGTCGTTCAATTGCGCAGGCAGGTTGGGGTGTAACGGCATGCACAGAACAAAGACCCAGCGCACGCCATCCGTCCCCGCAGACGTGCCGCGCTTTGATGCGCCGCCTGTCTAGAAAGATTTTCCGCGCTGCACAATGGCAGCCCCGTCACGAAATCGAAAGGCGCAGTTTGGTCGCATCCGGGGCGACGAGGAATTGGCCAGTTGACGAACAGGCCTCCAACCGTATAGTCCCGCGCCATCCAGGCCGCCCGGCCTGAGCCCCTATGGCGGAATTGGTAGACGCGCTCGACTCAAAATCGAGTTCCGCAAGGAGTGCTGGTTCGATCCCGGCTAGGGGCACCACCCTTCGCTCTCCGAGCTTCGGGTGGCAGGCCACTCGAAGTTCAATAGACGAAGGGCGTCACGGTCGCTTTGGCTCCCGATACGTCTCAGCAGGCGATCAACACGCTTTGCGCGCCACGCTGGGGTCGCCGTCATTGGCCGGGCCGATCTCGCCAGCTGCCAGCAATTCGTCGAATGTCCGTTCTAGGTCGGCGCTGTCATCGGCTGCCGGTCCGCTGGGCGGATCCTGGCGTGTCAGCGTTTCCAGCCTTTGGTGAAGCTGGCGGTTCTCGTTGCGGCAACGGGCATGCGCGAGTTCGTCGGTCATGCCGCGCAAGCGGAGATCGGCGAGTTGAACCTTCACCGCGCCACAGTCTCGGCGCGCCGCGTCGCGCTCCTGGCGTAAATTCGCAATCTCGGTTTCCGAGGTTTGGCGCCGATGCTCGGCCACGTCCTCGGCGCGCTGCCCGGCGCTCGGCGTTGCGCGGACCACGCTTTGATCGGGGG
>NZ_RZPB01000642.1:0-3480 GCF_003998535.1 Mesorhizobium sp. M7A.F.Ca.AU.002.02.1.1
ACGCATTCCGAATCGATGAACGCCTCGTGCATTCCGGCCGAAACCCGGGATTCGAAGCCGCGTCCCTCGATGGTCAGCGCAAACGTGCCCTGCACTTCTTCGCACGCCCGCACGCAGCGCGAGCAGACGATGCATTGCGAGGCATCATAGGTGAAATAGGGGTTGGATTCGTCGCGGGCGATGTAATCGACTGCCAGCGAGCCATGGCCGGGCGCCACGCCACCTTCCGGCTTGACGTGGTTGCGGCCCTCGATGCCGTAGCGGTTCTCGGTCAGGCCGATCGACTTCGCCACCGCGTCGAACTCGCTGGCGCCGGTTCCGGCCTGTTCGTTCCAGCCGGTCGGATGGTCGGAGACATAGAGCTCCATGACGCCACGGCGAATGGCATCGAGCCGCTCGGTCTGCGTGCGCACGATCATGCCTTCGCCGACAGGCGTCGTGCAGGATGCCGGCGTGCCGCCGCGTCCTTCGATCTCCACAAGGCAGACACGGCACGAACCGAAGGAGTCCAGCATGTCGGTGGCGCAGAGCTTCGGGATTTCGACCCCGCCCTCCATCGCGGCACGCATGATCGAGGTGCCTTCCGGCACGGTGATGCTGCGCCCGTCGACGTTCAGCGTGACCTGCTTCTGCGCCTTCGATTGCGGGGTTCCGTAGTCAATCTCTTCGACGAGGGATGGGAAGTCGGCCTTGATGTTCATCTGCCAGCTCCTATTCGGCAGCCACGCGCACGGGCGCGGGCTTGAAGTCGTCGGGGAAATGGGTGATCGAGCTCATCACAGGGTAGGGCGTGAAGCCGCCCAGCGCGCAGAGCGAGCCGAATTTCATCGTGTTGCAGAGGTCGGTGACCAGAGCGAGGTTCTTCTCCGGCTCGATGCCCGCGGCGAGTTTGTCGATGGTCTCGACACCGCGCGTCGAGCCGATGCGGCAGGGCGTGCACTTGCCGCAGCTTTCGATGGCGCAGAATTCCATGGCGAAGCGCGCCTGTTTCAGCATGTCGGCGGTGTCGTCGAACACCACGATACCGGCATGGCCGATCAGCCCGTCCTTGGCCGCGAAGGCTTCATAGTCGAATGGCGTGTCGAACAGCGCGCGCGGGAAATAGGCGCCGAGCGGTCCGCCGACCTGCACTGCCTTGACCGGCCGGCCGGTGGCCGTGCCGCCGCCGATCTCGTCGACGATCTCGCCAAGCGTCATGCCGAAAGCGGCTTCGAACAGCCCTGCAAATTTGACATTGCCGGCGATCTGGACCGGGATCGTGCCGCGCGAGCGGCCCATGCCGAAATCCTTGTAGAAGGCCGCACCCTTGTCCATGATGACGGGCACAGAGGCTAGGCTGATGACGTTGTTGATCACCGTCGGCTTGCCGAACAGCCCCTTATGCGCAGGCAGAGGCGGCTTTGCCCGCACCATGCCGCGCTTGCCCTCGAGCGAATCGAGCAGCGCCGTCTCTTCGCCGCAGACATAGGCGCCGGCGCCGACCCGGATCTCCATGTCGAACGCGTGAGGGGAACCCAGCACGCTGGCGCCAAGAACGCCGGCCTTGCGGGCGATCTCGACGGCCTTGTTCATCGCCGCCACCGCATGCGGATATTCCGAGCGGACATAGACGAAGCCCTTGGTCGCGCCCGTGGCTATACCGGCGATCGTCATGCCTTCGATCAGCACGAAGGGATCGCCCTCCATGATCATGCGGTCGGCGAAAGTGCCGGAGTCGCCTTCATCGGCGTTGCAGACGATGTATTTGCGGTCGCCTGCTGTATCGAGCACCGTCTTCCATTTGATGCCGGTCGGGAAGCCGGCGCCGCCGCGTCCGCGCAGGCCCGATTCGGTCACCTCTGCGACGATGGCGGCAGGCGTCAGCGCCAGCGCGTTCATCAATCCATTCAACCCGCCATGTTTTTTGTAGGATTCGAGCGACAGCGGATCCGTGACGCCGCAGCGCGCGAAAGTCAGCCGCGTCTGCTTGGCCAGGAAGGGGATCTTGTCCGGCGCGCCCAGCCAGCGTTTATGATGGCCGCCGGTAAGGAAGCCGCTGTCGAACAGGCTTTTGACGTCGGACGGTTTGACCGGCCCGTAGGCGATGCGGCCGTTGGCTGTAGCGACTTCGACCATCGGTTCGAGGAAATAGGCGCCGCGCGAACCATTGCGCACGATCTTGGCCTCGATGCCGCGCTCGGCGAGTTCGCCGGCGATCGCCTTGGCGACCTTTTCGGCGCCAAGCGCCAGCGCACCGGAATCGCCGGGAATGTAGATACGCGGGATCATGAGCGCACCTCTGCAACGATCTCGTCGAGCTTCTCGTCATCGAGCCGTCCGATCACCTCGCTATCGAGCATGGCGGCGGGCGAACAGGCGCACAGGCCGAGACAGTAGACCGGCTCCAGCGTCACCGAACCGTCGCGGGTCGTTTCATGAAAGCCGATGCCCAGCAGTTGCTGCAGCTTGGCGGCGATGGCATCCGAACCCATGGACTGGCAGGATTCCGCCTGGCAGAGCTTCAACACATGCCGGCCTGCCGGATGGCTTCGGTAATCGTGATAGAAGCTGACGACGCCGTGCACCTCGGCCCTGGAAATGTTCAGCGCCTCGGCGATGACCGGCAGCGCATCCTTGGGCACATGGCCGAACTCTTCCTGGATGCCGTGGAGGATCGGCAGCAAAGGGCCTTCGAGCCCCTTCATCTCCTGGATGATCGCGGCCGTGCGCGACATAATCTCGGTACTTGCAGGCTGCATTGTCATGCAGCGCCCTCCCTATCGTAGCGACCCACGCATATCGGCCAAAAGCATCAAGCTGTTTTGGAACAACGACATGCGCGTGCCGCTTTATCGCTAAGTGCTTAAGAAATCAGAGAAAACCTCTGAAATCAATAAAGCGGTTTCGTTGTACGATAGAAATTTTCTATCGTTCCGTTTGACTAACCCTGTCTAGCGGAACGGTTGGCATGGAAATCGTCCGCCAGCGCCATTGCCTCGTCCAGCAGCGCCGAGACCAAAGGTGTGTGCGGTTCGCGCGGTGTCGCCACCAGGCCGACCGTGTGGCTGGCGTCAGGTTCGATGATTGGAATGGCGCGGATCGGTTCGGAAAAGCCGAATGTTTCCGCAAGGTTGAGCGGCATGATCGACGACCATTTGCCGGTGCGGATGTGCGAAAACAGCACGATCATCGAATTGGATTCCAGCGTCGGTCGCACCTGCACGCCGGCTTCGGCCAGATGCTGGTCGATGATGCGGCGGTTCTGCATGTCCGGCGTCAACAGGCACAGCGGCAGGTTTGAGAGCTCCGCCCATGTCACTTTGTCGCGGTCGGAATAAGGATTTCCCATCGCGGTGATCAGTTGGTAGCGCTCGTCATAGAGCGGCACGCTGGTCACCCGCCCCAGCGGCTCGTTGTCGAGATAGGTGATGCCGGCATCGATGTCGAAATTGCCGAGCAGCGACAGCACCTCGATTGAGGTCCGCGACAGCACCGAAAAGG
>NZ_RZPB01000643.1:0-3479 GCF_003998535.1 Mesorhizobium sp. M7A.F.Ca.AU.002.02.1.1
CGGTCGCCAATCTGGTCGGCGGCGCGACGGCCGCACCTGCAGCAACAGCGGCGGCCCCCGTGCTTCCGGACACGCCCTTCCTCGAGCATGTCAAGCAGGCCGGTGTGCAGGCCTGCTCGACCGTCTATCCAGTGCTCGGACAGATCCTGACGACCGGCACGAAATACAGCGTCAAATCCCTGTGGAACGACCAGGCCGCCGACAAGCACGCCATCCAGGCCTTTGTCGGCATGGACTATGCGTCGGAACGCTATAGCGGACCGGCCGCCGGCATCGTCTTCGCATCGCCCACCGCCACGGGTTGCGAAGGGGCGATGGTGCGGGTGGCGCCATTCGCCAGCCCGTGCGCCGACATCCCATCCATCCTGCCGCAGGGCAGCAAGATCACCGACCATCTCGGGCAGGTCGAGGTCTACGAGCTCGGCGGCAATGCCGGTGAAGCGCTTCTCCTGCCGACGGGCAAAAGCTGTGTGGTGATCTCCCTTGCTTCGGCGGCGAAGTAGGACGCGAAGCGAGTGAGGTCAAGGAAAGGATGCCGACCATGAGATTGCAGGCTTTGGCAGTTTTGGGCTTGACCTTGTTGTGGAGCGGACAAGTCGTCTCAGCCGACCTTGTGGCCCCATCGGAACCGCAACAGGAGGAAAAGGGCATATGGGCGGCCATTGCCTATTCGCAGGCCGATAGCAAATACGGCTTCTTCTGGGGCGCCGACAAGCGGCAGGAAGCGAAGGACATCGCACAGAAATATTGCGAGAACGCAGGCGGAAAGGCCTGCAACGTCGTCACCGTCTTCCGCAACCATCGCCATTGGAATGATGACGACGAGACCGGCTTTCCCTACAAGCACTGCGGTGCGCTTGCCGTGGCAGACAAAGTGGAGAACCGTTTCACGCCCTGGGGCGTGAACTCGGCCGAGACCCGTCGGGAAGCGGAGGATCTCGCTTTGCAGGCCTGCGAGGCGACGGGAGAGAAATGCAAGATCCGCGAATGGGTCTGCACATGAAGCTTGGCCCGAAGGCCGTCTCCGCATGTGGAGCAATTCTATTCTCATTGATGTCGCCGGCGTCTGCCCAGCAACAGGTGGCGGCTGTCCCGGATGGACCCTCATCGCTGCGTGAGGTCTATCAGGACTGGAGCGTGACCTGTTCGGTACGGGAAAAGGCGAGAGTGTGCTCGCTTGCGCAAGACCAGGTCCAGCAGAACGGGCAGAGGCTTCTTGCCATGGAGATCGCGGCACGCCCGGACGGTTCGACGACGGCTACCCTGCTTCTGCCCTTCGGCATCCTCCTTGATCCGGGCGTGACGCTGCAGATCGACGATCAACCGCCGTCCCCGCAGCGCTTCAGGACCTGCCTGCCGACGGGTTGCGTCTCCGTCTTTACGGTTGATCGGCCGACGCTTGGAAAGCTGAGGGGAGGCTCGGTGCTGAAGCTCAATGTCACGACGGACGCCGAGACCCCGCTGAGCTTCCCTGTGTCGCTTCGCGGCCTGACCGCGGCGCTCGACCGCATGGTGGCGTTGAGCGCAAATTAGGGTGCGCGCTGACCAGCTTTTGGCCGCAGTGAGCCACATGAAGCGTACGCCGGCCGCCGCGATGGAGTATTTTTGGACGCGGCATCCAAAGGGGCGTGCCTGAAAAAGGGCTCAACTTCAGGTTGGATCATCGACAGCCGCTATCCGAACCGGCCATGATTCTGGCCATACCGGCCCACTGGCCTGCCGTTTTTTGTGCTTTCCCACTGAATGCGGCGTCTGGATACAACCGCAGCGAGCCGACGTTATGTGCTATTTTTGCTACATCTCGCAGCCTTGTTGCCCAAAAAGGCTATTTAGCGATCTCTAAATCAATAATCGCTCACATATTTCGTGAATCTGTGAATAATCCACCGACGGGCAGGCCTTGGCTTGGTTAGCGCTCTGAAAAGGACGCTGGGGAAACGTTAGGGTGGGATTAATGAATACGACAAACATGTCGACCATAGGCAGGCGCCTTGGTCTTTTGATGGCGGCCACCATGCTGACCTGCGGCAGCGCTCACGCGCTCACGCTCAAGGAGGCGATGGCTGTCGCGGTGGAGTCCAATCCCGAGATTGGACAGGCGATCGAAAATCGCGAAGCCATCGAGTTCGAGTTGCGGCAGGCCAAGGGCCTTTATCTTCCCAGTGTCGATGTCGAGGCATCGGCTGGCGTTCGCCGGCTCGACAATCCGTCCCGGCGCTCTCTTTCCATCGAAGGCGATGCGCTCTATCCGGCTGAAACGGATCTTACCGTTTCGCAGACGCTTTATGACAGCGGCGGAAGGCGGGCCGAATTGAACCGTCAGGCATCGCGCGTCGACGGCGCTTCGTTCCGCGTTCTGGAACGGTCCGAATTCATCGGGTTGTCCGTTGTCCAGGACTATCTGGAATACATGCTGCAGGCCTCGATCGTTGCCGAAGCGAAGAAGAATCTCGGCTTCCACCAGGCAATTCTCGGCGACATCCGGCAAGGCATCTCGGGCGGCGCGCTGAACGAGGCCGACCGTCAACAGGCCGAGGAACGGCTGTTCGCCGCCAAGGCGCGCATGCAGGAGGCGACCGAGGAACTGGAAGCGGCCAAGATCCGCTTCTTCAAAACCGTCGGAAAGCCACTGACCAGCCCTTCGAGGCCTGGCGATGTTTCGGCCGCACTCCCGCGCTCGCTCGACGACGCGATAGGGTTGGCGCGGGAAAGCAATCCGCGCGTACACATGGCCAACAGCGACATCGACGCGGCGGCCTCCCTCGTGGACGCTGCGCGGGCAAAATTTGGCCCCTCCATCATCGCTGAAGGTCGGGCCCGGGCAGGAACCGACATTGACGGCGACGATGGCGACACCACCGACCTGCAGGCGCGCGTGGTCCTGCGCTGGAACCTCTACCGCGGTGGCATCGACAAGGCCAACGAGCAGGAACAGATCCGCCGCACCAGTGAACAGCGTCTCGCGCTGCATCAGGTCCAGCGCGAAATCGAGGAAGCCGTTCGCACCTCATGGGATCGCCGTTTCCGGCAAGCCGATCTGGCAAAGACCCTGAGGCAACAAGCCGCTGCCAATGAGAAGCTGGTTGCTTCCTATCGCGAGCAGTTCAAGGTCGGACAGCGCTCGCTGCTCGACGTGCTCGATGCGCAGAATACACGGTTCAACACGGCAACGCTGGCGGATACCGCTTCCTACGCATCGCTGTTTGCCCAGTACCGGCTCCTGGCCGCGACCGGACAGTTGCTGAAAACGATGAATCTCGAGCCGGCAAAGCAAGCGACGGCCTATGCACGCACCGAGTTCGCAGCACCGGAAACCGCGGACACAGAAACCTATGCGCGGACGCCATCGGAGCAGAAGAACGACCTGCCATTCGATATTCTCGCTCCGGTGAGGAAGAAATAGGACAGCACAAGGTCCAGCGAGCGTCCTGACGGGCAGATCGTGAACCAGCAACCCAACATCCTCTCCCCGAAGGAGG
>NZ_RZPB01000644.1:0-3471 GCF_003998535.1 Mesorhizobium sp. M7A.F.Ca.AU.002.02.1.1
TCCTTGGACTGAACGACGTTAGCATCAATATGGCTGCTGGTCAGGTCCACGTCATAATGGGCCTTTCGGGATCCGGGAAATCCACCTTGATACGGCACATCAACCGGCTGGTTGAGCCGACGGCTGGCCAGATCATCGTTGGCGGCCAGGACGTTCTCAAATTGGATGAGCATGCTTTGCGGGCCTTTCGTCGCAACACCACGGCGATGGTGTTTCAAAAATTTGCTTTGCTTCCGCATCGCAACGTTCTGGAGAACACCCTGTACGGCCTGGAGATCCAAGGCGGCGATCGCTATAGGCATCGTGAAAAGGCGATGCGCTGGATTTCACGCGTTGGGTTGAACGGATTTGAAGACCGGTATCCGAACCAGCTTTCGGGCGGCATGCAGCAACGTGTCGGGTTGGCTCGGGCTTTGGCAAGCGACTCGCCAATCCTGCTGATGGACGAGGCGTTTTCTGCCCTCGATCCCCTCATTCGGTCAGACATGCAGGAGATGCTGCGGAATATTCAGCAGGAGGTGAAAAAAACGATCGTGTTCATCACGCACGATCTTGATGAGGCGTTGAGACTGGGAGACCAGATTGCCATCCTTCGCAACGGCGAGGTGGTTCAACAAGGTTCGAGCCAGGACATCGTTCTTCGGCCGGCAGATGACTACGTGGCCTCGTTTGTAAAGGACGTCAACAGAGGACGTATAATACGAGTTGACGCGATTATGACGCCGTCAAATCCGGCGAGCGCTTTGCCGAAATCTCTTCTCTCAGCTGACACCACCCTGAATGCGGCTGCAAAGCTGATGTGCCAGCATGGCGGGCACGAGAGCGTCGTCGTCGACGGACACGGCAAACCGTTGGGTCGAGTGACAAAGGACCAGATCATGGCGGCCATGATTGGATACGGCGGACTGTGGGGTAGCGAAAACGGTGGGGGCACCATTTCATTTCGACCGGTGTTGTACTCTGCCAATCAGCCGGCGAATCCAGGGAACCGCGCAGAACGATAGGCTATGTCGCTCGGGATCGTTCCGCCTTGGCACGATTTCCGCAATCATCATCATAGAGGTTATCAAGAGGCACCGATGCTGAAGCTAGATCAGTCGTTTCGTTTTGAAGGCCAGGACGTTGCGTGGGGCCGGATCGGGGAGGGCGCTCCCTTGGTGATGCTTCATGGAACGCCGTTTTCGTCACAAGTATGGCGCCGCATAGCGCCTCTCATAGCTTCACGCCGGACGGTCTATTTCTTCGATCTCCTCGGATATGGTCAATCCGCAAAGGCGGATGGTCAGGATGTGTCGCTAGGCGTGCAGAACAAACTTTTTGCCTCACTGTTGAAGGAGTGGGGCGTGAAGGAGCCTGACGTCCTTTGTCATGATTTTGGCGGCTCGACTGCACTTCGCACCCACTATCTTAACGATGTGCGGTATCGTAGCCTGTTGTTGGTCGACCCTGTGGCGGTCGCCCCTTGGGGCTCCGCCTTGGTGCAGCATGCGCGAAAGCATGAAGCCGCGTTTGCCGGCGCCCCCGATTACATTCACGAATCGATCTTGCGAGCGTACCTGCAAGGCGCGGCGTTCCAGACCCTTCGCAGCGAAGCTCTGGACCTCTATATGCAGCCTTGGCTTGGGCCCGTAGGCAAGCCGGCCTTCTATCGACAGATCGCCCAAATGGATCAAAAATTCACCGACGAAGTCGAAAAGCTTTATAGGCCGATGAATTTTCCCGTTCGAATTCTATGGGGTCGTGAAGACGAGTGGATCCCAATCGCGCAAGGACAGAAATTGTCCGAGAAGCTCACCAACGGGGTGATGACGGCCGTGCCTCAAGCAGGTCATCTCGTCCAGGAAGATGCGCCTGAAATGATCGTCGCGGCACTTTTCGATACGCTGCAGTAGTTCTCCGACCTAACCGGTGATGACGAGAGATGGCCAGAAAGTTTGCGTTTCTGCTGACGCGCCATTTTACGCTTTCGCCGTTTGCGCTTTTCGTCGACACGCTGCGGCTTGCGGGCGACGAGGATGATCGGAGTCGAAGAGTAGAGTTCGACTGGCAAGTGGTTGGCGAGCGTGGTTTGCCTATCCGCGCAAGTTGCGGCATCGAAGTGATGCCGACGAGAGAACTCCAGCACCCGGAGGAATACGACGATATCGTTGTCGTTGGCGGGCTTCTGAACACGGGCGATACTCTTGGAAGCCAGAAGGAAGCCTTCCTGCTAAAGGCCGCATCGCGCGGAGTTCGATTGACGGCGCTCTGCACAGCCAGTTTCGTACTCGCTCGATATGGATTGCTGGACGGCTACAACGTGTCCGTGAGCTGGCTCCACGTCAAAGATTTCCGTACCATGTTCCCGCAAGTCTTGGCACATGCGGATAGCCTGTTCTCCGTCGACAGAAGCCGCGCAACCTGCGCTGGCGGTGTCGGAGCGGCCGACCTGGCTGGTCATTTTGTGGCAGAGTCCATTGGTAAGAAAGCTAGCGAGAAAGCTGCCAAGATCCTTATTCTTGATCGGGTCAGGACGACCCGCGACGTCCAGCCCGTGGGAGATCTTTTCCCAAACGCCGAAAGTAGACAACTGAGGCGTGCCCTCCTTCTCATGGAGAGCAACGTCCAAGAAACGTTGGCTGTCAGCGACATTGCAAGATCGCTCAGCGTTTCGAGACGACAGCTTGAACGGTTGTTTTTTGCTGAAATCGGTAGGAGCCCACTGTCGGCATATCTCGCGATACGCGTGCACTACGCAAAGACGCTCCTCGAGGTTAGCGACCTAAACATGGGCGAGATTGGATTCCGCTGTGGCTTCAGCAATGCGGGACACTTCAGCCGCGCCTTCAAGCGCCAAACTGGCCTTACTCCCACCGACTTCAAGCAGTCCCGAGGCACGTCAGCCGTCCCATCTAGGTCGTGAGATGTTGGGGTTGCGGCCCCAAACGAATGGACGGCTGTGAACAAGTAAATGGTGCCGCTTGCGTGACTCGAACACGCGACCCCCGCATTACGAATGCGGTGCTCTACCAACTGAGCTAAAGCGGCCCGGGAAGCCAACGCCTCCAAGATGCGGCGGTGATAGACGCAACCGGGCGCGAATTCAAGATGCGACTTGGCAATTCCTGCGGCGGCGTCATGGCACCCTCGAAAGCCGGCCGCCGCCTTGTCCGCCAATCAATCGCCAAGGGATGCGGCGCACGGTACGTGCGCTCTCCGCGCGTGAAAATCGGTGAAACATGCTGATTTTGTTGCCGGAACAGCGCCGGAATGGACTTTGCATACCTCTGCGAGGCAGAATGCGCCGCTCGCCCGTTGATTGATTGGTCGCCTGCGGCTAACGATCACGGCAAGGTAGGCAAAGACAGAGGGACCCGCTTGGACGCGATCGAAAAAGCGATCCGGAACGCCTTGGAGAAAGGCAATGCCGAGGACCGCGCGTTCCGCGAGAGGGTCTATCGCTCGGCTTTTGCCGCGCTTGATCGCGCGCTC
>NZ_RZPB01000645.1:0-3466 GCF_003998535.1 Mesorhizobium sp. M7A.F.Ca.AU.002.02.1.1
GCAATGACCAAGAGGCAATGACGCGCGATGAACATCGGGAGTGCGCCGACTGATGGCTGCGGATCCGGACGAGGAGCTGGTTCGCCGTGTCGGCGCCGGCGAGCCGGCAGCCGTGCAAACGCTCGTCGCGCGCAAGCTGCCGCGTATCCTGGCGCTTGCCGTGCGCATGCTCGGCGATGCGGCGGAGGCCGAGGATGTCGCGCAGGAAACCTTCGTGCGGATCTGGCGCCATGCCGCGAGCTGGCGGCGCGGCAATGCGCGCTTCGACAGCTGGATCCACCGGGTGACGCTCAACCTTTGCTACGACCGGCTGCGTCGCAGGCGCGAGTGGGTGACCGGCGACCTGCCGGACGTCGCCGATCCTGCGCCGCTTCCCGATGCTCATTCCGAGGAAGAAGCCCATCGGGTCGAACGGGCGCTGCAAGCCATAGCGCCGCGCCAGCGCGAAGCGATCGTTCTGGTCTACTATCAGGGGATGTCCAATATCGAGGCGGCAGCGACACTGCAGATCAGCGTCGATGCCCTGGAAAGCCTGCTCGCGCGCGGCCGGCGGTCGCTGCAAGCGATCCTGGCGGAGGATGGCGCCGATGAGTAAACGCCGGGCAAGCAGCAACGCAGCACGGCCATTGCGCCTTGCTGGTGCCGCCTGGCGCTCGGCGCCGACGGGCAAGGGGGAGACACATGGCTGAAGGGTCCAGGAACGAACCCGCAATGGATGCCAGGCGCTTTGCCGCCTTGGCGCAGGCCTATGGCGGCGACTTGCGGCGATGGCCCGAGGCCGAGCGAATGGCCGGCACGGTCTTTGCCGCAAGCGACGCGGGCGAGGCCATCTTGAGGCAGGCCGGGACACTTGACGCGCTGCTCGACAGCTACCGCGTCGACGCCCCCGGTAAAGCGCTGCACGGCAGTATCCTGCAGGTCGCCGGCCGGCACCTTGTCCAACGCCGGCGGCAGCGGTTCTGGTGGCTGGGGCTGGGACTCGCAGGCATTGGCCTGGCCGGCGCCGTGGCAGGACTGGCTTTGGTGACCGTCATCACGCCCGAGGTCCAGCCGGACCACACTGTGCTGGATGCCAATGTGACGGCGTTTGGCGATGCCGGCCCGGATGCCGAGAACGGTGAGGAAAGCCTATGAGTACGCGCTGGGTCCGTGGTCTGGTCATTGCTTCCGTGGTGCTGAACGTCTTTCTGGCCAGCGCATTTGTCGGTGGCGCGGTCTGGCTGAGAAATGCCAAATCGGGCTTCTCGCTGGAATCGGCCGGCCGACACCTTCCCGACCAGGATCGCAAGGCGTTCCGCGAGGCGCTGCGCCAGGTTCGCGTGCAGTCCCGTCAGATCATTCTCGATGGCCAGCAGGCGAGGCAGGAGGCAGCGGACCTGTTGCAGCAGCCTGTCATGGACAAGGCCGCCTTGTCCGCCGCCCTGGAACGGGCACGCGATGCCGATGTGACGGTGCGCAGCCGGCTTGAACAGGCCATTGTCGACTTCGCGGCGAGCACATCGCCTGAAAACCGGAGCGTGCTGGCACAGGCGTTGCTGCGCCATATGGAACGCCGCGCCACCGTTACGCCAAAAAAATCGCCATGACGACCGACGGAAAAGACCGGAGACGCCGTTTAACGATGCGAAGGGACAAGCCTGCCCTGTGCACCATACAGGACGGCCATCTTCATCGTCGAAAGCACTCGGAGTCCAATTATGAGTCGCCTGAAAAACTATGCAGCAACCGCTATCCTGGCCATCGGTGGAACTGTCGCGACAGCCTCCGCCTCCAGCGCAATGCCCATCGTGTCCGTTGCGAAGCCAGCCACCCCGGCACTGGTCGAGCATGTCCGCTGGGGCTGCGGCATCGGCTGGCACCCCAACAGATGGGGCCGCTGCGTGCCGAACGGCGTCGTCGTCGTGCGCCCGCGCTACCACTACTGGCACGGTCCGGCCTACGTCTGGCATCCGCATCATCACTGGCGCCACTGGCACCATTACTGATCAAAGCACCGCGGGGCCAGGCACCTTTCGGGGCGGCCCCGCGCGAGCGCTGGCGCGCACCGGACAATCCCGACCAGCCGAGTTAAGGTTAAATCCACTATACATTTGTTCTTAGCCCGCAAATAATCGAAGAATTTCCCGAAACTGTGCTCAGGCATCTTCGTGGGAAAATCTGTGGTTCAGCTTCAAGGTCTTGGACGGGTGCTCTGCCATCCGCTGACGCTGGCCGTGGTCAGCCTTGCAGGCGTCTTCGCCGCCGGACGGGCCGAGCACGAATGGCTGTCGGTGCCGTTCTCGCTGGCGCTGGTGGCTGCCCTTGCCGGACTTCTGTTCCTGGCTTCGGGGCGCCTTGCCTTTTCCGTCTACCTCGCCTGGATGGGCATTGCCTTCGTCACCGTGGTTTCGGCGATCAAGTTCCGGCTGAAAGGATTTTCGCTGCACTTCTACGACACGGTCTTCGTGTCGAGGGACCCGGAAGTGTATCGTTTCCTGCTCGGCTCCTACCTCCATCTGATCGCGCCGGTCGTCATTGCCCTAGGGCTCGGCATCGGGGCGGCGGTGCTTCTGTTCCGGATCGATCGGAAAATCGGCTGGCCGGTGTCGGCACGCGTCCTGGTCATGGCGGCGCTCGTCGTTCTGGTGCCGCTGACCTTTCCGGCCGAGGCCTCGAAGGACCGCTATTTCTACTACATGCAGGGCCGGCACATGTCGGCCTTCTTCGTCTCGCTGCTGGATTTGCACAACCTCGTTGTAGAATCGGGCTTCGAAAAGCGGCTGCAAGCCGTGGCGCCGCAGCCGCCTTTTGCCGACACGGTCGATTGCGGCGACCGGGCTGATCTTCCCGACGTCTTTTTCGTGCTCAGCGAAAGCCAGTCCGATCCCGGCTATTTTCCGCAGGTCGGCAACGGCGCGGGATTCCTGCAGAGATTCGCACCGGGGGCCGGCACGCCGCACCAGATGCAGGTCGAGACGTTTGGCGGCGGCACCTGGATCACCAATCTGTCGCTGATGACCGGCCTGTCGGCCACCGATTTCGGCTGGCGAAGCCCCTATCTGACCATCACCCTGCAGGACAAGGTCGCCGGAGCCTTGCCGGAGGTGCTGGCGCGCTGCGGATATCGGACTGTCGTGATGACGCCGATGGACTTTTCGTTCGTCAATGAAGGGCCGTTCCTGAAATCGATCGGTTTCGAGACCGTGCTCGACATCAAGGACATCGCCGCGCCCTTCTATCACCTGCGCGACAACTTTTATTACCAGGCGGCCGAGGCATTCATCGCCAGGCACCATAGGGAAGACGGCCGGCCGCTGTTCCTCGAAATCCAGACCATGTTTCCGCACTCACCCTATGAGGGGCGGATGGAGCCCGGGCTGAAGGTCGAGGGCGAGCCTTTCTCGGGCGATTTCCAAGCCAATGAGTATCTGCGCCGGATGGCGGTAGCGCGCGGCGATTTCCAGGATTTCCTCGACAAGAGGCAAGC